>NZ_JBFNGB010000004.1:0-96375 GCF_046035835.1 Helcococcus bovis | reverse complement strand
AAATGTTTTGTACTATTTCTATTTTGGGATTCATCAAAATTCGACTTAAATTTTTGATACTGAGAAAACATAAACCTTTGTTTCCCAATTGGTTTCACTTTATTATCAGATGATACATTATTTAATAAAATATTTTCGTATATATTAAATGGAGTCTTTTCTATTTTTTCACTAATCGATATCATATTATACATTAGTTTATCTTCAAATGATTGAGCTTTATAAAATTTATTTGAATCATTTTCAATATATCCATCTATTAAATTATTATAATTTTTTATTATTTTTTTTTGTTTTTCTACATTAATTTTTATAGATTCTGAAATATCTCCCTTATTTAGATTTTTTAGTTTTTTTTCTTCTAATGACAATTGTTCTTTATATATTCCTAATTTTCCTTCTTCCCTAAAGTTAAATTTAATGCCTTCTATAACTTTTGTAGTTTCAAAAACATGTAAAGAAAATACCAAAATCAAAGTTGAAAGTAAATATATTACAAAGCTTTGATTCTTAACTATTTTTCTTACTTCAAATTTGAATAAACTGTATTTCTTAACGTCAATTTCTTTTTCTTTATTATAAAATTTAACATTATATTTAAGTAATGTTATAGATACAATAATAAAGAATATTGATGATACGAAAAATATTAGTAAATAAATTAAACTATTATAATTTATATTTTTAATAATAAGTGCTCCATTTTTTTCTACGACATATTCTATTTTACCTTTTATGCTTCTAACATGGTCCATTGCATATATTGGATTAAATACTATTTTTAAGCTTTGAATATTTTCCGTAAATGTATATCCTAGTCCAAAAATTGATATTAAAGAACCTAAAGAAGCATATTTATTTCTAAATATTGTATTTATTAGTAATATTATCGAATATATTAAATTCATTATTATTGTAAATGAAAACAATATTAATAAAATTAATTCATATCCCTTAAAATACTTTGGCGCAATTCCATCATAAAATATTCTATATATTTCGCTAAATCCTCCTAAATTAATGCCTTGAACAAAACATATCAATGCAAAAAATATTAAAAAAGAGGAGAAATATATTATGGAAATTAAATTCATAGAAATTAGTTTTGAAATAACTAATTTTCTATAATTTATAGGTTGTGTTTTTAATAAATTGATTGTACCATCTTCTCTTTCCTTGCTTAAAATTCCATAAAATACTAATATTACAAAAAATAAAAATGGTATTCCAAATATTATCTTGCTGTTATATATTATTCTTCTCACATAGTTTGTAGACAAAAATTCAAAATATCCAATATTGGTATGTAAATCATTTTCTTTTATATATTCCATCTCAAAAATACCATATTTCCAGGATTTTAAATCATTTTCATCTTCTATTTCTAAACCATATTTTTTATTATATGCAATTGCATCTCTTAAATTATTATATTCTAGATAAAAAAATTCTTTACTTATATCATACTTTTCCTTAAATGTCTTTTTATAAATATTTGACATAAAATCCATAAGTTTTGGATAGTTTCTATAATGGTAATTAAACATTTTATCAAAATCTATTCCATAATTTTCCTTATTTACTAATTTATATTCATTTTTAGAAAAATTTTCATAAAAAATACTAAGAGGTGTCAAGCCCTCATATGAACTGTATTCTATATACAATCCATCTTTTGTATTTGAAATATAGTTTACATAAAAAGACATGATAATGGCAAAAATAACTGTAACTAATATTAATTTTGATTTATATATTTTTTTTAGTTCTAGTTTAATCATGTTAGCCTCTTATTTGATAAAAAGCTAGTCAAAAAGACTAGCTTTTTATATTTATTTATCAATATAATTAGAATATTTTCCTATGTCATATGGATTTGAAACTAGGTATAGTGTTCCAGAATAATAATGTAATGTACTTTCTGTCTTATCAACCTTTTTTCCTCTTTTTATATATCCTTCATAATACAAACCATTTTCTTGTACTCTCTTAAATACGTAAATCGAATTTGTACTTGCAGGCAGAGTTTCATTATAAATAAGCACTGTTTTAACCATCCCCATAGGAACAATCCTGTTATCAAATTTATCATACGCATATACTCCATTAAAACTTGAAAACACCAAGCCACATGCAAATACAAAAGCTACTATTTTTTTAATATTTTTTTTCATTTTCTTCTCCTACATTAATATTTTTTTTGTAAATTATAACTTACAACCCTATATTAATATAATTATTTTCGTTTAACAATGACATCGATGTCACTATTAAAATAAATTATCCAAAAATATTATATAAAGTGACATACATGTCATTGTAAAAACGTTTATTTTAAACTAATATATAAAAAAAGCAAGGAGAGATTATGAAAAAAGTTATTTTGTTTATTTCTATATTAATGTTGTTTAATTTTTTTGTAGCATCAAAAAAAGAAGAAAATCCTAAACCCGGTAACCCTCCTATTATTGACTGGTTTTCAGATTATAGGAAATATTAATATGTAAGAAAATATTTATAAAAATCAATTAATTGTTGTTGCTTAAATATAGTAGCTATTTTAATTGATTTTTGTATGTAATTTTTATAATCAATATCATTTATTTCTTTTTTTGATAATCCAATCAAGAAATATAATCTATCTAAGTTTTGATGCTTATTTTCTTTTTCTAGTTTAGAAACAATTTTAGAAAGTTCTTTTATTACAGTTTCAAATTGTTTTGTATTATAGATTGAATAATACTTATTATATATGAACTGTATATACAGTAAATCATCTTCTGAAATTGTTTTTTCCATAAAATCGATAATGTCATAATATATTTTTGTAATATTAAGATATTTATAATTAAACGAAATAACAAATAAAATTCTATATTCTATTTCGTTATATTCAAATAAATTAAATTTGTCAATTTCAAAATCAGGAATAGTTATTTTTAATGATTTATTCAAAATTTCTAATGAGCAATTAAAATTTCTATCATAAAAAAGTAATATCCCTTTAGCAAAAAAATATAATTGTTTAATTAGTATTTGACTTCTTGTTTTATCAAAATCATCATATCTAAGTTTTAAATCTTCAATGAAAACTTTTAATTTGTCAATTTCTCTATTGTCTAATATGATAAAAAGCTCTTTTCTTAAATTCAAGTAATCCGATATTTCGTTATTTTTTAGCCCTCTATAAATCTTAAACAAATCAATTTTTAATATTTCTGAAAATTGTTCTAGTTTTTCTATAGTAGGAGTAGATTCATTTAACTCTATTCTTATATATTGTCGGCGACTAATATTTAATTTATCTGCAAATTTTTCTAAAGTTAAGTTTTTAGATTTTCTTATTTCCCTAAGTTTATCTCCTAAATTATATCCCATAACATCTCCTACTACCTTTATTTTTTTCAATAATCATACCATAAAATTTATGTTAGTTCAAATTTAACAATTATAACAGATTCTAATTTTAAATAAAATAAAACAATAAAAAATCTCCTTACACCACATTAGCAATTCCAATAGGAATGAGGCTTAGTAGCATAAGGAGTTTTTTATATTTTATACAAATCTCTAAAAAACATATTACCATTATCAATACCAAAGTCAGTAAACTTGATATTAATTCCGTCATTTTCTAATATGCCATTTTCAATATTCTTCTTAAGTACATCTCCGTACTTTTCCATAATATCTATATTAAATCTTGTATTCATATCTAATATTTCAAAACCTTTTTGCATTCTTAGTTTTAACATCATATACTCTTTTTCTCTTGTATCTTTATCAAGATTTTCAACTTCTTGAATTGGCTTTTCTCCATTATCAATCATTTTAAAATATTCATCAAATTTTCTATGATTTGTGCATCTTGTTAGTCCAATATTAGAAGCTGCTCCCATACCGATACCTACATAATCTTGTAAATTCCAATATTTTTTGTTATGTAAACTTTCAAATTTTGACGATTTTGCAAAGCTGGAAATTTCATATTGATTAAATCCATTTAGCTTTAATGTATTTACAACCTTATGGTACATATTTCTTTCAATCTCCGGATCAAATAGTTCAATTTTCCCATCATTGAACCAAAGGTCAAAATATGTTTTTTCTTTAAGAATTAATGAATAATATGAAACGTGGTCTATATCTAATTTTGAAACAATTTCTAAATCTTTTTCCAAAACTTTCATATCCTGTTTAGGATTTGCAAGCATTAAATCTATGCTGATATTTTTACATCCGAGCTCTCGTAACATTTTTAACTTTTTAAATACTGTATAGCTATTGTGGATTCTCCCCATAATTCGTAATACATCGTTATTAAAGGTTTGTACTCCCATTGAAAATCTATTTACTCCATTTTCAAGATAAATTTTAATCTTTTCTTCTGTAACAGATTCGGGATTCATCTCAATGGTAATTTCTACATTTTCTGTTATTTTAAATGTATTTTTCAATTCTTTTAATATTTTATCCATATATGATGCTGCTAAATATGAAGGTGTGCCACCCCCGATATATACCGTATTTAATGAAATATTTTGATTTTTATATAAGCTAATTTCCTTTAACAAATATTCTACATAAAGGTCTATTTTTTCATCTTCATCTATATATGTTAAAAAATCACAGTAATTACATTTTTTCTGACAAAATGGAATATGCAAATATAATCCTATTGGATTTATCATATTAATTCCTTCCTAAAATGATATTTTGTAAATCAAGGCAATTAAACATAAAATTATTGCTAGTGGTGTGTATATCCATTTTCCTACAAAATACCATAATTTTCCAATTTTCTTTGAACTTCCTTTATTAATTTCTTCTATAATTTCTTCTTTTTTCCATACCCAGAACCATGAGAATGCACCTAATGCAGCTCCTATTGGAATTACATAGATTGAAACAAGATCCATCCATGGACCCCATCCACCTAAAATTGCTCCTTTTGTTTCAGCAATTGGCTCCATAAATATTCCTGCTGATAGAACTACAATACATAAAAGCACTAAAACAACTTTTCTGTTTGCGCCCTTTATCTTATATGTAATTGATTCTGTCACTGCTTCAAGCATGTTTTGCATTGAACTTACTCCACCGAATAGAACTGCTGTATACAAGATAACTGAAAAAATTTGTCCTAGTTGTATGTTTTGCAATACTTTAGGCAATGTATTAAATAGTAATCCCGGTCCAGAACTTTGATCTAATTTGAATGCAAATGCTGCCGGTATCATAACTAATGCTGCTACTAATGCTGCTAAAGTGTCAAATAAAGCTGTATTTTTAGCCCCATTTAAAATATCTACATCATCTCCAAGATATGAACCGTAAACTATCATCCCTGATCCAGTTATTGAAAGTGAAAAGAATGCTTGTCCCATCGCCCAAACCCATGTCATTGGATTTTTCAAATATGTCCAATCTGGTGTAAACATAAATTTATATCCCTCAATTGCTCCAGACATGAAAAATACTCTAATTGCAAGGATTAAGAATAGAATAAAAAATAGCGGCATAATTATTTTGTTTGTTTTTTCTATACTACTTACTCCGAATAATACCGTAATCATCGTAAATATTACGACAAATACATGATATGGAATCACTGAATAATTTTTAAACGCAAATGAATTAAACCATTCTTCCGGGTTTGCTGTCATCAACATTCCACTTAAAGAATCAACTAAAGCCTTAAACACATAAGAAATAATTACTGAATACCCTATTGCTATAGTCACCATTCCTATTAGTGGAATCCACCCTATAATTTTCCCAATCTTTTCTTTATTTCTTGTCTTCCAAGCATATTGATAAGAGCCAAGTGTACCTGTTTTTGATCTTCTACCAATTGCGTATTCTGATGAAAGACCTGTATAGCTAAAAATCATTATAAAGAACAAATAGCATAGTAAAAATGCTCCACCGCCATTTGATCCGACTTTGTAAGGGAAGCCCCATACATTAGCCATTCCTACTGCTGAACCGACACAGGCTATGATAAAACCCCATCTCGATTTGAATTTCAATTTCTCCATAATATCCTCCGTAATAGATTTTATTATACAGTAAATTTTAAAATAAAAAAAGGATAGAAATTCAAAATTCTATCCTAAAATTTCATTATCTTCCCGTTGAACCAATCCCACCTTCACCACGATGTGTTTCATCAAGTTCATCAACTAGCTCAATATCAACTCTTACATAAGGTTGAATAACCATTTGAGCAAGTCTGTCTCCATTGTGAATCACATGGTCCTTGTCAGAATTATTTACAAAAAAGATTTGAATGTCTCCCCTGTAATCACTGTCAATTATCCCTGTTGTGTTTGCTAATGTGATTCTGTGTTTGATTCCTGTTGAGGATCTTGGATATATGGCACCAAAATATCCTTCTGGAATTGCAACCTTTATACCTGTTGGAATTTTTACAACTTCATTTGGTTTCACAGTGACTGGTTCTTGATTGTTACAATACAAGTCAAATCCCGCTGAACCTTCAGTAGCATATTTAGGTTTAAACTTTTCTGTTACCATTTTTAATTTCATATCCATCTCCTATATAAAAAAATATGCGAGCATATTTATAAGCCGTGTTCTGTATTTGATAATCATCTATCTAGATGCATAGTCGCCTATGCATTCAAGCAATCTACCTACCGGACCTAGCCAGCTACTAGGTTTATATCCTATTCTGATCTTGCACCGAATGGGGTTTACATAGCCACATAGTTACCCATGTGCTGGTGAGCTCTTACCTCGCCTTTCCACCCTTACTGAACTCCTAACTTATGTGTTCAAGTTTTGAAATACTTAGGATTCCGTCGTCGAATCTTACTAATCGAAGCTTCCTTTTCGGTCGCTTTTCTTAGAGATTCTTGGCATGACACCTACTTTATACTTCAACTATTTCATGGTATTTTATACCATGAAATAGTTGAACGCATAAGTTAGGGGTTCAGCGGTATATCTCTGTTGCACTATCCTTAGAGTCGCCTCCACCAGACGTTATCTGGCATTCTGCTGTGTGGTGCACGGACTTTCCTCTCGTAATAATTATTACCAGCGATTATCTAACATACTCGCAATGAAATCTTACCACAATTATTGAAAATAATCAATTAAATGATTTTTGGCAAATATTTTTCATCATTATAATACTTAAAAATTTGAACTTTTTCAGGTAATTTTTCTTCTAGTAAAAATGATTCTATAAAATCAGCAAATAATCTTTCCGACCCTTCATGTGAAATGTCCAAAATTGAACATCCTTTTTCAAGAGTATCCATAGCATCATGATGAGTTACATCACCTGTAACGTATAAATCAACGCCTAAAGAAATTGCTTCATTTATAAAATCCATACCTGATCCTGAAACAAATCCTATTTTTTTGATGTCATTATTTGCATTGTAAAAAGTAACTTTATCTAATCCAAATCCTGTTTTTATGTTTGAAACTATTTCTTTTAAAGAGTGTTCAAATGTAGCAATTGAGCCATATCCATATTTTTCTTCAGTAGGAATGATTTTACCCTCAGATTTATATCCCATCTTCTCAAACAAAAATTCATTAAATCCACTTACATCTGAAGCAGTATGTGACGCATAAATACATATGTCATTCTTTATTGCTTTAATTATCTTTTTCCCCTTAAAATCATCAAATTGAATATTATTCACATTTGGAAAAATTATCGGATGATGGGAAATTATTAAATTACAATCATTTTGAATGGCATAATCTATAGATTCTTCTGTAATTTCAAGCACACATAAAATATTTTTAATTTCATCATTTTTATTTCCAACTTGAATACCACCATTATCCCATTTTTCTTGTAAATGTAAAGGATGTTTTTCTTCAAATTTTTCAATTATTTCTCGAATTTGCATAATAATCCTTCCAATGACTTGATTTCTTCCAAAATCTCTTGTTTTCTTCTATTTGTCTTTTCTGTATCTATTTTTTTTATACGAATGTATACATCCCTTAAATCTTGTATTTCAATCTCAATGATTTCTTTTGTGATATCATCTTTATTTAATACGTTATTTTTACCGTATTTATAAAATTCCTCTTTAAAATATTTTTCAACCGGCTCATTTTTCTTAAACTCAGCAACAATGATATTATAAAAATATCCTTCTTCCTTACAGATATTTTCGTCTATAATTTCAAAATTATTATCATGAAGCCATTTTCTCAAGTGAGTTTGAGAGTTATTTGGTTGAAGTATAAGTTTTTCAGCATTTTTAGCAACTTCTATCCCTCTTTCAAGAATTTCAGCAATCAAAAATCCTCCCATTCCTGAAATAATTATTTGATTAACTTCTTGATTTAATGCATATATACCATCTGTAACGATTGTTTCAATATTATAATTATTATTTTCCAATTTATCTCTAAGCTTTTGCAATGAATTTGCTGAAATATCTGTTGCAATAACTTTTTTAGGATTTTTTTCTTCATAAACTTTTATAGAAGTAATTCCATGATCTGCACCTATATCAGCAACTATTTTATTTTCATCTATATAACTTACTAAAATATCTAATCTTTTCATACTAATCCTTTTTGTAATTGAATGTTAAAATATACAAAAAATGTACATGTAAATTGTAATTTTTGGTAATTTACATGCACATCTAAACTTTCAAGTTAAAAGTTAATCTTAAAAACCTTCTAGGAAGTCTTTAATTTTATCACCTTTTCCTGGACGTTTTAATTTTCTAATCGCTTTTGCTTCAATTTGTCTGATACGTTCTCTTGTAACATCAAATTCTTTACCTACATCTTCCAATGTTTTAGGCACTCCATCTACAAGACCAAACCTTAATTCTATAACTCTTTTTTCTCTATCTGAAAGTGTTGAAAGAATCTCTTCTAATTGCTCTTTTAGCATTTTTTGATTTGCTGCTTCATCTGGTGCTAAAGCTTTTTCATCTTCAATAAAGTCTCCTAAATGTGAATCATCTTCTTCACCAATTGGAGCCTCTAATGAAACTGGTTCTTGAGAAATTTTTCTGACTTCTCTAACTTTTTCAACATCCAATCCCATCTCTTTAGCAATTTCCTCATTTGTAGGTGTTCTACCTAATTCTTGTACTAATTGTCTTTGAACACGAACAAGCTTATTAATCGTTTCAACCATGTGAACAGGAATTCTAATTGTGCGAGCTTGATCAGCTATAGCTCTTGTAATTGCTTGTCTTATCCACCATGTTGCATATGTTGAAAACTTAAATCCACGTTTATAATCAAATTTTTCTACCGCTTTCATTAAACCAAGATTTCCTTCTTGAATTAAGTCTAAGAAGCTCATACCTCTACCAACATATCTCTTTGCAATTGAAACTACAAGTCTTAAGTTTGTTTCTGCAAGTTTTCCTTTTGCATACTTACCAACTCTATATCTCTTTTTCAAATATTTGATATCAGCTTCATCTAATCCACTTCTTTGAATCATCTTTTCATTTAGTTTCCCACGTTCATAAATTTCTTTTAATGTATCATATTCATCAACACTTAATATGCATTTTGAATTATCTTTACATCTACCATTAATTCTATTTAATATTTTTTCAAGACCTATATCTAATTTATTATAATTTTCTTCTTCAAAGAACATTACCCCTCTATTATCTTTTTCATGTCTTTCTCTAACGATTAAATCAGAATACACGTAATATTTTAATATTTCATATTTAGTTTCCATAGAAAGTTTTTCACTTTCAGTTATAAGTTCAACGTCTAATCCATTAAATTCATTGAAAAAGTGATATTCTGTATCTGTTTTATCATTTATCTTCTTTGCCAATTTTATAATTGCATTTTTATTTTTATATGTGTATTCACAATTTTTTCTATATGAAGAAGTTTTTTTGCCATCCAATTCCAAATCAACCCCTTCTGGTAAAATTAAATCAAATATAATGGATTTTATCATTTCAATAGCAGTTGAAATATCGTTCATTTGATCATCTGAAATAATTGATTTATCAAGTCTTGTAACAACCAAATCATTTAAATATTTTAATAGATTTAACCCTTCTTTTTCATGTTCAGTTTCACTATCAGTACAATTTGTAAATTGTCTCATCATATAAATAAAATTTAATTCATTTATAGTTTTATTATCTATTTTTTTCCCTTCTTCAAGATTACTATTGCCAAAAATTATTTTTTTAGCTAAATCGAAATAAGCTTGTTTCTTAGACAACTCTACCTCTTCATCAATTGTATAAGGTTGATTTTCTATTGCTTTATAAGCTATCTCTCCTTCTTCCATTTGTCTTGAAAGTGTAATTTCTTCTTTTTTCGATAACAAATTCAATTTACCAATTTCTTTAAGATACATCTTTACAGGATCATCTACAAAAGCACCTTTAATTTCACTTATATCTTCGTCTTCTTCAGAATCATCGTCATAGTCTGGTGTTTCATCCTCTATACTATCATAGTCTACATCTTCATCATCATGTTCTGGTTCAACGAATCCATCTTTTAATAGGTCAATATCCATATCACTTAATTCTTTTTTCAATATTTCAATATCATCATATTCTAGGTTAGAATATCCATCAATTGACTCTAATTGTGAGATTAAAATTGTATCATTTTTTTCTTCAGCTAAAGACTTAGCTTCTTCTAAGATTGACAACCTTAAATTTTCCATTTCAATATCTTTATCCTTCATAAATCCTCCTTAAGTCAATTTTTGTAATAAATTAGTATATTCTAATAAAAGTTCTTTGTCGCCTCTTTTTTCTCTCAGCTCTTCTTTTATTTCACCTAATCTAGTTTGCAATTTGAATACTTCTATCCTATGTTTAAGTTCTTCCAATATACTATTCAACTTTACATCTTCATTTTTTATTAATTTATCATATTCTTTATTTAATCCCAAATTGATAAATGAGTCCATATTTAATACATCTTCAATAATAAGATTATCATTATAATATTTTTCAATTTTCTTATAAATTTTGGAATAATCTTCATTATCCAAAAAATCCTTAAATTCTCTAAGTAAATTAAAAGAAAATTCATTAATTAATGAATACAACAAAATTTCTCTTTGCAATAAGCTTTTTTTTGTATTTTCATTATTTACTGGTTTTTCTACATTTTTAATCACATTACTAGTATAACTTTTATACCCTATTTTATTATTATCAAAATGATTAGTGTTTCGAAAAGCATCTCTTTCTGAATTTTTCTTAATAATAATTTCAACATCATTTCTTAACGAATCCGTCGTAACTCCTATAAATTTAGCTGATTTATCAATGTATAAATCTCTTACTACATTTCCTTTTATGCTCGCTAAAAATTCAGTTATTCCTTTTATAAAATCAATTTGATTTTGACTTGATTCATAAAGTTTTTTTAATTTATAGTCTATAACATTAGATGCTTTATTTAGCATTTTTTCAAATGCTTCTCTTCCCTTTAATTTAATAAATTCATCTGGATCCATACCATTAGGAAACTCTAAAATTTTTAATTGTACATCCAAATTTTTAAATATTTCTATCGCTCTAAGAGTTGCTTTTATACCTGCTGTATCTCCATCATAAGCAATGTAAACTTCTTTAGAATATCTTAAAATAATCTTTGCCTGATCCTCTGTTAACGCAGTACCTAAAGATGCAAGAGCATAGTCAATTCCATGATTGTAAAGAGAAATTACATCCATATATCCTTCTACAAGGATAATTTTATCCTGCTTATTTCTTTTAATTACATTAACACCATAAACATTTTTACCTTTTATAAAAATATCCGATTCAGGAGAATTTAGATATTTTATATTATTGTTGTTTAATGTTCTACCACCAAATCCTATTACTTTATTTTTATTATTTAAAATTGGAAAGATAAGTCTATCTCTAAACTTATCATAATAACTTCCATTTTTTTCACCGATAAGACCTAAATCAAGCATATCTTGCTCTTCAAACCCTTCTTTTTTCAAGTATTTATATAAATCATTGTTATGATTTGCATAACCCAAAAAATATTTATTTAATATATTTTTACTTAATTGTCTTTCCATTAAATACTTTTGGGGTAATTGATTTGTTAGTAATTCCTTAAAATAAAATCTTGCCGCTTTTGAATTTATTTCGTATAATTTATTATTTCTTGAAATCTTTTCTTTAGAATATTCTGTCTCTTCTAATGACATTCCTAATTTTTCGGCTATAAATTTTACAGCATCAATATATTCTAAATTTTCCATTTTCATTATAAAAGATATTGCATCGCCACCTTCATGACAACCAAAACAATGAAAATTATTTCTTTCTCTATTAACCATAAAGGATGGAGTTTTTTCATTATGAAATGGACACAATCCCTTAAAACTAGATCCTGCCCTTTTTAGATCAACATATTCTGAAATTATATCTACAATGTCTATTCTCGATTTTAATTCTTCTATTTGTTGTTCTGGTATAAACCCCATATTAACCTCTGATTAATTTTCTATTTGTTCTATAACTTTAGCAGCTGTTTCCTCAATAGTAGATAAAGAAACATCTATAACTGTACATCCTAATTCTTCATATAATTTTTTTGCAAATTCCAATTCTTCATTAATTCTATTTTCACTTGCATATGCAGAATCTGTACTTAATCCTAATGTTAATAATCTTTGATTTCTTATTTCATTTAATTTTTGTGGATCAATAATTAACCCTATAAGTTTTTTCTTTTCAACTTCATAAATTTCCTTAGGAATTCCTATTTCTGGAACTAACGGTAAATTTGCAACTTTGTATGATTTATTTGCTAAATATACTGAAAGTGGTGTCTTAGATGTTCTTGATACACCCAATAATACTATATCAGCTTCCAAAAATCCTTTAGGATTTTTACCATCATCAAAGTTCATAGCAAATTCTATCGCTTCAATTTTATTAAAATATGAATTGTCTAAATCCCTCATTAATCCCGGCTTTCTATTAGCCTTTTGTCCTAAGAAATTTTCAATATGAGTTATTGGACTTAATAGTAAATCTATAACTTCAAATTCATCATTTTGATAACTTTTAATTTTATTTATAACTTCATCAACTACTACCGTCATCAAAACAATCGTTTTTCCCTCATTATGTTCAAAAATCTTTTCAACTTGTTCTGCATTTGTAATATTAGAATATCTTTTTCTATTAAATTCTACAGATGGAAATTGGATCATTATTGCATTTCCTAACTGATTAGCTGTTTCACCTGTTGAATCTGAAATAACATATAAATTAACCATAAATCTTACCTCACAATCTCTGTTGGATTAAATAACTCAAAAATCTTATCACTTAACATTTTAATAATAGATAATCTGTTTGTTTTTACTGCTTCATCATCTGAATTAACATGTGTATTATCTAAATATTTGTCCATTTCTACAACAATTTCTGATAATAAATCAAATGCTTCGTTAAATTTACCATCTAATTTTAATATATTTAATTCTTCTAATTGTTTAACTTTATCATATATATTTCTATCTTCATCCGTAAATATAGCTTCATTAATTTCAATTTTTTCAGCTTTTGATGATATATTCACTACTCTTACGTATTTAGATATTAAATCTTCAAAACTACTATTTGACTTTGATTTTTCATCTAATAAATTAATATTCTTATAGATTCCGTAAATATCATCGTTTTCTGTAGCTAATACAGAATCTATAATATCATATCTAAATCCTTCATCTAAAAGTAAATTTCTAAATCTAACTTTTATAAATTTAAAAAGTTTTTCTACAACTTCTTCAAATTCAAATGTTTGCCCAAAACTTTCAACATAATTATATAAAGCGTCTTTTATAATTTGCTTTATATTTACATTTATTCTATTGGTAATCAAAATATTTAATATTCCAAGTACAGCTCTTCTTTGACCATACATATCTTGAGATCCTGTAACTTCAATTCCTTTTGAATACAATCCTGAAATTGTATCAAATTTATCTGATAATGATAATAATGTTCCACTTGTTGTAGAAGGTAGTTCACCACCTGATTTTACAGGCATGTATTGTTCTTCTATGGCCTTTGCAACTAAAGAATTTTCTCCACTCTTACCAGCAAAAATCCTTCCCATAGTGCCTTGTAATTCAGTAAATTCAATTACAGTAGATGTAACCAAATCTGCTTTAGATAATTTTGCCGCTCTAGAAGCTATCTCTATAGCATCACTTCCACACTCGATATTCTGTCCAATAGTCACAACTAATTTTTCTAATCTTTGTGTCTTATCAAGCATATTTCCTAATCCCTCGTGATATCCTACTTTTTCAAGTTCAGGAATATATTCTTCAAGGTTCTTGGATATATCTTTATTGTAAAAGAATTTTGCATCTTCTAGTCTTGCTAGTAGAACTTTCTTGTTTCCTTCTGCTACATTTTTAATACCTTTGTCATCACCATTTCTAACGGAAATAAAGTATGGTAATAAATTATCTTCATCATCTAATACTGGGAAATATCTTTGGTGATCCATCATTGGTGTAATCACAACCTCTTTAGGTAAAGCTAAATATCCATTATCAAATTCTCCAATAAACGGTGTAGGATATTCATTAATTTGAATTACTTCTTCCAAAAGTTCTTCATTTTCTAAATAATGTCCACCCTTTTCTTTAGACAATCTATTGATTCCTCTTAGAATTAATTGTCTTCTTTTTTCTTCTGAAACAATAACGTAATTTTCTTCTAATTTTTCTTCGTACTCAGAAATTGAATTAATTTCTATTTCTGATTTTCCTAATGTTCTATGACCTTTAGTTACATTTGAAACTTTTATTCCTTCTAAGTCAAATTTTAATACCACATCATCTAATAAAGATACTATCCATCTAATCGGTCTTAAAAATCTAAGATTTTTTCCTCCCCATCTCATTTGTCTAGGATTTGAAATAGATCTTATCATTTGAGGAATTTCTAATTTTAGTAAATCATTTAATTTTACAGTGTCCTTAACGATTTTTGCATAAATATATTCTTCACCATTCAATTCTTGATAAGTTATATCTTTTAATTCAACATTTTTACTTTTTAAGAAACCTTGTAAAGCTCTTGAAGGATTTCCATCTTGATCAAATGCAATTTTTTTAGATGGTCCTTTTACAAGTTCTGTAGTATCTTTTTCTATAGATTTTATATCTTTTATTAATATTGAAAATCTTCTAGGAGTACTATTTATTGTCAAACTTTCAAAAGAAAAATTATTTTCATTAAAAGATTTTTCAATATAATTTTTAAATTGATTTTGAGTTGGTTTTATATATTTTGCAGGAAATTCTTCAACTCCAACTTCTAATAAATAATTACTCATGATTTTCCTCTTTTCTAAGTAATGGGAATCCCAATTCTTCTCTCTTTTCTAAATGATTTTCGGCAACTTTTCTTGCTAAATTTCTTACTCTTTGTATATATAAATTTCTATCGGACACCGAGATAGCTCCTCTAGCATCTAGAACATTAAATGCATGTGAACATTTTAAAACATAATCATATGAAGGCATTACTAATTTCATTTCACTTAATCTTTCAGATTCTTTTTCATACATATCAAATAATTTTTCAAGCATATCTACATTTGCATCTTCAAATGAATACTTTGAGTTTTCATATTCTGCAATTTTATATAAATCACCATAATATAAATCATCATTCCATTTTAAATCATAAACTGAATCTACATTTTGGATATACATTGCCAGTCTTTCAATACCCATTGTTATTTCGCCAACTTCAATATCTAAAGGAATTCCTCCTATTTGTTGGAAATATGTAAATTGTGTGATTTCCATACCATCAAGCCATACTTCCCAACCTACTCCCCAAGCTCCAAGTGTAGGTGATTCCCAGTTATCTTCAACAAATCTAATATCATGTATACTTGGATCTACACCTATTAATTCTAATGATTTTAAATATTTATCTTGAATGTCATCCGGTGTTGGTTTTAAAATAATCTGTAATTGATGATGTTGATATAGCCTATTTGGATTTTCACCATATCTTCCATCTGCTGGTCTTCTAGATGGTTCGACATAAACAGTATTCCAAGGTTCTGGTCCCAATGATCTTAAAAATGTATTTGGATTCATAGTTCCAGCACCTTTTTCAATATCATATGGTTCTAAAATAACCGCACCATTTTGTGCCCAATAATTTTTTAATGTTTCAATCATTTGTTGTAAATGCATGCATTTCTCCTCATTAACTAATCCCAATTAATTTTGATAATGTTTTATATGAATTAGGTACAGAAATTTCTGTATTATATCTAATAAAATTAATTAAAATTTTTAAAAACTTCTTTTCATCTACTTTATTATCTATTATATCAATTTTTTCATAAATCTGTACTAAAATACTACACAGATACTCATATTCTAAAAAATCAAGCCTTATACAATCATGGTTTTGATGATCTTCACATAAAATACCGCCTCTTGATTCAGAAAAAAATATTTCCTTAAATTTTTTCTTTCTACAAGCTACACAATTAAAAAGTACTGGTTTATAACCTAAAATTGATATGATTTTTATTAAAAACATATTTAAAATAGTAATGTATTTATTACTTAAATTTAAATAATGTATTGATTTTATAAGTAAATCATATATTATCTCATTTTTCTCATTTTTAAACATTGTTCTTTCTATTATATCAAAAAATATCTGAGTTATATATATCTTAATAATATTATTTCTTAAATGTAAATTATCTTTGATAATCTCTCCATCTTTAATATAATAAAAATCCTTCAATTTAGTTAATTCAAAATTAGCTTCAGTAAAAACAGAAACTAAATTTTGCTTTTTTGACTTTGGATTTTTAACCCCCCTTGCCATCACAGAAATAATTCCTTCTTCTCTTGTGAAAACAGTAAGAATTTTGCTAGTTTCTCCATAATCAACAGCTCTAAATACTATTCCTCTTAAATTATATATAGCCAAAATCCTTTACCCTTGAATCTTTCTTTCTCCAGTCTTTTGCAACTTTTACCCATATTTTTAAGTTAACTTTTGTATCAAGTAGATTTTCAATATCCCTTCTAGCTTGAGTACCAATTTTTTTTAGCATCGAACCTCCCTTACCTATCACCATTCCTTTATGAGAATTTTGTTCAACGTAAAGATTTACTTCTATTTGCATTTTTCCTGTATCTTCATTTTCTGAAATTTTAAGCACTTCAACTGCAATTCCATGTGGAATTTCATCATACATATTTCTTAAAACTTTTTCTCTTATAATTTCAGCAATGATATTTCTTTCGGGTTGATCAGTTATCATATCACCTGGATAATATTGTGGTCCTTCTTCTAACAAGGAATAAACTGTATCAAGATATTCTTGATAATTTGTTTGTTCTAATGCAGAAATAGGAATAACTTTCTCAAACTTATTCATTGCTCTATACTTAGATACAATTTCTTCAACTTGCTCTTGATTTTCAGCTGTGTCTATCTTATTAACCAATAAAATAACTTTAGTATTTACCCCATCTAAAATATCTATGATATATTGATCCAATTTACCAATATCATCACTCATATCTACCATGAATGTAATTAAATCAACTTCATTTAACGTACTTTTTGATGCTGATAGCATATAGTCTCCAAGTTTATTTTTAGGCATTTGAATACCTGGAGTATCTAAAAATACAACTTGCATATCTTCATTGGTAAGCACCATTTGTATTTTATTTCTAGTTGTTTGTGGTTTATCAGATATTATTGAAATTTTTTCTCCAATCAAACCATTTAATAATGTTGATTTACCAACATTCGGTCTACCTATAACCGTAATAAATCCTGATTTAAACATAATTCTCCTAAATGTAATTTATAAATATAATCACTGCCAACAATATTCCTAATATTGCACCAATTATTATTTCTTTTAATGTGTGTATCTTGGCTTCGTATCTAGATTCTCCAACAATTGAAGCAAGTAAGAATAATAATATACCTATTATGTAGTTTTTAGATATTATATATCCTATTGTAGCAATATTAAATGCTAATGAAGTATGTCCTGATACACTACCACCAAATAAATGAGTTGTGTTCTTCTTGAAAAATATACCTTTTAATAGTAGTGTTAAAAGCATAACTACACCTATTGATATCACTACAAGATGTTCTTGATTAATCATTATTCTTTGAAACACGTTTTTACTTATAAATATAGTTTTTAATTTAGGGTATAGCAATAAATACCCTACAATAAGAGAGTTTACCGACATTAACAAAACTGCTCCCGCTGAAATGTCCTTAGTTTTTTTAGCAAGCTCATGATATTTTCCATCAATCGTTAGATCTGTTAACGTTTCAATAGCTGTGTTTATAAGTTCTGTAACTAGTACAAGCATTGTAGTAATTGCAATAATGATAAGTTCAACTCTAGTAAAATCCAATAAAAATGATAAAATCAAAACCATAGTTGCAATAACAATATGAATTTTCATATTTCTTTCAGTATTTACACTTTCAATAATTCCATTTATTGCATTATCAAACGACGAAGCTATTTTATTATTATTTTTTATCTTATCACGTTCCTCAGTGTCATAATTTTTCATTTAAAAATCCCTAAATTTTTCATTATTTCTTTTTCTTTAGATCGCATTTCAATTTTTTCATCTTCTTCCATATGATCATATCCCAAAAGATGCAACATGGAATGAACTGCTAAATACACAAATTCTCTTTCTTCAGAATGTCCGAATTCCTTAGCTTGTTCCTTAACTCTTTCACTACAAATTACTATATCTCCTAACATTCCTTCTTCAGGAATATATTCTCTTTCAAATAATGGAAAACTTAAAACATCAGTAACATTATCATTTCCTCTATATTCTGCATTTAATTGCTTGATTTCCTCAGCATCAACTACTGAAATAGAAATTTCATAATCTGTTCCATATCCTGTATTTTTAAGCGTTTCTACTAATGCTTGCTCTATTTTATTTTCCAATTCTTCATTTAATCTTATTAAATCATTTTGATTGTCTATCAGAATTTGCATCATTCATCCTTTTTTCATATTTATCATAAGCATCGATTATTCTTTGAACAAGTGGATGTCTAACAACGTCATTTTTGTCAAGATCCACGAATTCTATGCCTTCAACATTTTTTAGGATATTTCTAATTGTTATCAATCCAGATTTTTTACCATTTGGTAAATCAAGTTGAGTAATATCCCCTGTAATTATAGCTTTTGAGCCATATCCAAGTCTTGTTAAAAACATTTTCATCTGTTGAGGTGTTGTATTTTGTGCCTCATCTAAAATAACATAGGAATTATCAAGTGTTCTACCTCTCATGTATGCCAAAGGTGCTACTTCTATATTTCCCTTTTCCATCAATTTTTGATAAGTTTCTGGCCCCATAATTTCAAATAAAGCATCGTACAATGGTCTCAAATATGGATCAATTTTTTCTTGTAAATCACCAGGTAAAAATCCTAGACTTTCTCCAGCTTCAACTGCAGGTCTTGTCAAAATAATTCTTGAAACTTCTTTATTTTTAAAAGCCTCAATAGCCATAGCCATAGCCAAATAAGTCTTCCCCGTACCAGCTGGTCCAACACCAAAAACTACTCCGTTTTTTCTGATTATATCTACATACCTTTTTTGTCCAATAGTTTTTGGCCTAATTGGTTTCCCTTGATACGTTGTAACTAAAATATCATTTAAATAATTTTTAATGCTTTCACTATTGTTTTGTTTTTCCATGTTGACTGCATATCTAACATCTTCAAAACTAAGCATTCCTTTTGTTTCGATAATTTCAAATAAAATATCCAATAAATGTATTACCAAATTTATAATTTCTTCATCACCTTTAATTTTTAATTTATTATCTGCAATCTTAATTTTGACCCCGAACTCTTTTTCAATATAATTAATATTTTTATCTAAATTTCCAAATAAAATATTTAATTTATCAATTTTTTTTACGTTATAAACTAACTCTTTAATAACATCCTCCCACATAAGTAAAAATATAGAGGATGAATCCTCTATATTTTTCTTTCAAAAATTATACTGTGAATGAAAGATTTTCTAGCCGAATTTCTTTTTCTCAATTCTTTAGATAATGGGCTTTCTACTTTATTATCTTTGTTATTTATAGCCTTAAAATTTTCTAAATAATCATCATAATCTTTTACTGTATCAGATAATTCTGATTCTCCTTCATCACTATAATAGTAAAGATTATCCTTAAAATATTCTCTATTACCATATTTTTCTTCAAATGTTGAAGCTTTTTTTGATAATGTATTTTTTGATTTTGTTTGCCCATTTTTCTTAATTTTTTTTGTATAAGTTTTATTGTTTTTCAATTTTTCATTTTCAATTTCTAAATTTATTTCATCAACTATTGCTTTTAATGAATCAATAATTTTCACAATTATTCTCCATCTTTATTGCTCATGTCTTCACCAGCAATATTATTTCTCATAGTTGTATCAGCTTTAACATTTTCCAATTTAAAGTAATCCATTACTCCCAATTTTCCGCTTCTTAACGCTTCAGCTAATGCCAATGGAACTTGTGATTCAGCCTCAACTACTTTAGCTTTCATACGTCTTACTTCTGCTTGCATTTCTTGTTCTTGAGCAACAGCCATAGCTCTTCTTTCTTCAGCTTTTGCTTGAGCAATTTTCTTATCAGCTTCTGCTTGATCAGCTTGTAATGCAGCTCCTATATTTCTCCCTACATCAACATCAGCTATATCAATTGACAAAATTTCAAATGCTGTACCTGAATCTAAACCTTTCGACAATACATTTTTAGAAATTGAATCCGGATTTTCCAATACATCTTTATGTGATTTTGAAGAGCCAACAGTTGTAACAATACCTTCACCAACTCTTGATATAATCGTTTCTTCTCCAGCACCACCAACTAATCTATCTAAATTTGCTCTTACAGTAACTTTTGCAACTGCTTTAATTTCAATACCATCCATTGCAACCGCTGCAATAACAGGTGTTTCGATTACTTTTGGATTTACAGAAATTTGTACAGCTTGGAAAACATCTCTACCAGCTAAATCAATAGCTGCAGCTTGTTCAAATTCCAAATCTATATCAGCTCTTTGTGCTGCAATAAGAGCGTCAACAACCTTGTTTACATCCCCACCAGATAAATAGTGAGCTTCTAATTCATTAATCTTAATATTAATCCCACCTTTTGTTGCCTTGATTAATGGATTAATAATTCTTGAAGGTGCTACCCTTCTCATTCTCATTCCTATTAAAGTTCCCAATCCAACTTTTACCCCTGAGAAGAATGCTGTTATCCATAATCCAACAGGAATAAATGTTAGAAATATTGATAATATAAATATCAAAATCGCTACTAGAATAATCAATCCAAAAAAGTTTGAATCGCTAGTTTGACTTAATGCTAACATCAAAAAATTTGTCATGCATACCTCCTATTTAATTTCCTTTACATAAATTTGATTTTTTTCTATCCTTTCAACTTTTACATCGGAATCCTTTGAAATAAAATCCCCAAAAGAAACAGCATTGTAAAGCTTTCCTTCTATTTTAACCAACCCTGATGGTCTTAAAGTTTTTTCAACTATACCTTCCTTATTAATCAAATCAAGACTAATAGGATCAACTGACTTTGACTTGGTTTTTGACATGTTATCTCTTAAAACTAATCTATTTTTATCAAAATTCTTAAAAAATATTTTAATAATAATTAAAGAGATAGACAGTGATAATAAAATAGAAATTATCAGACATAAAAATATATTATCTATATTTTTAATTGCAAGAAAAGATTCAAAAATTAAATAAATTCCTGTAATTCCTATTATTCCAAAACTAGGAATAAAAAGTTCCATTATCAAAGCTGTTAAACCAAGAGTAAGTACGATAACAAAAACAACATCATTAGTTATAATCCCTGTTAACATATGCTCCTCCTTATATTACCGTTACCCATAATTTAATATAATACACTAAATTTTTATGTATATATTTATATTACCACATTTTTCTGATATTATTAATATTAAAATTAAAATATTAACATAGAAGGATTAAAAATGATAAAAAATATTATATTAGATTTAGATGAGACATTAATTGAAACTAAAAAATCATTAAATAATTTTGTAAGATCAATACACAATAATTTTTTCAATACTATTGATTTTGAAATTTTTAATAAAGTATTTTATGACGAAATAAAAAAAGAGTACAAAAATCTAGAAAACAAAGAGTTTTTTCATTTAGGAATAGGATATCTAGATATATTTTTTGAAAATGGGCTGGATAGATTTATAGGAATAAGAGAAGCTAATATAATGAGAGAAAAAATTATATTAAGCATATTATCTAAACTAAATGTATCATATCAAGATAATCTATCCACTAAAATTTTAAGATTTATGATGTCTAAATGGCAAAATTATCTAGAAAAAATTGATGGAGTTGATCAATTTTTAGAAAGCTTAAGCAATTACAAATTATATCTTTTAACAGATGGATTCACTGACACTCAATTATCAAGAGCGTATTTCTTAAAACTAGATAAATATTTTGAAAAATCTTACGCCTCTGAAGATCTTGAAACAGGTAAGAAATTTTCCACACCCTTCATGATATTGATGAAGGAAAATAACTTAGCACCTGAAGAAACCTTAATGATTGGAGATAACTACACATCCGACTACTTAGGATCAAAAAATTGTGGAATTACGCCAATTTATTTTGATAGATATAATAGAGATGATATTGCGTTATTGAAGGCATCTAATTATGATGAATTGCTTGAAATAATAAATAGTTTGTAATTCAAATAAGGTGTTGCAAAACATCCATTTAATTTATGGTTATTTTGTAACACCTCTATTTTATATTTAATATATTATTTCATATTACTTAAAATGCTAATCAATTTTTTTGTTACTTTAGAAGATACTCCTAGCATATCTTGATAATATTGAGTAGAATCTTTTTTTATTTTATTATTATCATAATTTACCGTGATCCTTATTAAATAATCCTTAAATTTCAATATATTTGAAATAGTAGATTCAGAATTAGAATTCGGAATAAACGAATAAGAATCAAATGTATACCTGTCAACTTCATTAGAATTATTATATATATTAATAAAAACACTAGCCTTATATTTTAAATTATCTTTAGAAGTATATTTAATAAAAAATACATTTGTATTATCATTTTCATCTGTTCTAGCTGATTTATTATTAAAAGTTATATCTGGCTCAACCATTAAAATATATTTTGATAACTCTCCACCTGAAGAATCCACCATATTATAATCTTCTAAACTATAATTTTTTAATATGTATTGATAAAAATTATAAAATTTTTCATTTAACGAAGTTTTATTATTTTTTAAGTCTTCATAGTTAATTGTTTTTTCATCTTTTTTTTGATTTTTAAAATTAGTACAAGATGTACAAAATAAAATTAAACTTACTAATAATAATATTTTTTTCATATATTTCTCCCCAATCTTTATACGAAAACGAGTTTATGTTAAACCTCTTAATACAATTTATTTACCTCCTAAAATATTTGTAAATGTTTTCTTTTTTTTAAAAATACCACACTTATTTTAATTAGTCAAAAAAATATCATTATACTAATATAATACTTACTACTCCTAAATTTGTTAATTATTTATGACAAACTATCTCTTATATCATTTGATTATTTAAATTGGCTCTACAATAAATAGTGTTGGTGGATAAAATTCACCAACAATACCTGTGCCCTATGGGTATTTGACAAAGAACCTTTAAATTTAAACAAAAAAGAACTAGCTACCGTAGTAACTAGTTTTGATAACAAATTATCCTCTTCTTTTTTTTCTTTTTGCTGCGTCGATTTTTCTCTTTCTTACAACACTTGGTTTTTCATAGTGTTCTTTTCTTTTGTATTCTGAAAGAACTCCTGTACGCGCACATTGTCTTTTAAATCTTTTTAAAGCACTGTCGATTGATTCGTTTTCACCTACTCTGATTTCTGTCATGTATTTCACCTCCCCACATGCTTTAATGTTTAACCACGAGGTTTACCTAATAATTATATATGAATGCCCTTCATTTTTCAAGCAAAATATTTTATTTTAAATTTATATCTCCTTTTTCATATTGAATCATCGAAATCAATGCTATTGCTGCTGTTTCAGTTCTTAAAATTCTACTTCCCAAATTAACAACTTTTGCACCTGCTGATTCAATTTTTTCTACTTCAGATTCAGAAAATCCTCCTTCTGGTCCAATTATTATATTTATTTTCTTAAAATCATCTTTAAGTAAAGTTTCTTTTAATGTGATTCCTCTATTTTCATAAGCTATAACAGTAAATTTATCTTTAATTTCATTTATCATTTCATTAAACGAAACTAAAGGCAAAACTTCTGGTATAATTGATCTTTTTGACTGTTTAGCAGCAGATGATGCAATTTCTTGATATCTTATAAGTTTCTTTTTTTCTTTTTTAGCATCCCATTTTACTATTGTTCTAGAAGATTCAAATGGAATAATCTTATTAACTCCCAATTCCACCGCTTTTTGAATTATTAACTCAAGCTTATCTGATTTTGGTAATCCTTGATATAAATTGATTTTAATATTTGACTCACTATAATCTTCTTTTTGAGAAATAATTTCACAAATCGCAAAATCTTTAGAAATTTCCTTAAGTTTTACAGTATAAACAACCCCTAAAATCACAACCTCAAATTCCTCATTTTCTGTTATTCTCAATACATTTATATGATGTAAATTTCCTTCAGAAATATAAATTTCTCCATTATTTAAACTATTTTCATTTTCAAAAAATCTATGCATTTTTTTTACCTGCTGAAATTAATACCCAGTCATTTTTATATTTTGTATCTATTACTTCAAATCCCTTTGATTCTAATTTATCTTTTACTAATTTTTCTTTTTCTTTAATAATTCCAGATAAAACCAATCTCCCATTTTCTTTTAAGAAATCATCAACATCATCTAGCATAACCACTATTATCTCAGCAAGAATATTAGCAAAAATCAAATCATATTTATTTTTAACATTGGAAAACAAATTAGATTCAAAAGCATTTAATTCAACATTATTAATAATAGCATTTTCTTTTGTTGATGCTATGGCTATTTTATCAATATCACAAGCATCTACTTGATTTGCATTTAATTTTTTAGCAAGAATGGATAAAATCCCTGAACCACAACCAATATCAAGAATATCCTTACCTATTAAATTATCATTTTCAACGTACTCCATACACATTGAAGTTGTTTCATGAGTACCTGTTCCAAAAGCCATTTTAGGATCAATCTCAATTATTATTCTATCCGTTTCAGGTCTTTCTTCCCATGATGGTTTAATAAAAATTTTATTTCCTATATTAAAACTTTTATATGATTTTTTCCACTCTTCTTCCCAGTTTGAATTATCAATAAATAATTCTTCAGATTCAAAATTTTCAATTTTCTGAATTAAAAAATTTCTCAATCTTTCTAATTCACTTTTTCCTAAATCACTTTCCTCAAAATATACACCATAAGAAATAGTTCCATTATCAACTACTTTAATATCAGAAATTTCCCATTCAGGTAATTCCATCAATAAATTTCGTTTTTCAATAGGATCATCAACTTCAAACCCTATATTTTCAAAATTGTATATATTCGATTGAATAAGTTCATCAAATTTTCTATCTAGTGTAAATTTTAATAATAAATAACTTTCCATAATTCCCCTATATTATTTTAATTAACGATGACATTTTCGGAGCAAACTCTATAGTTAATTTATCTATATCTATATTTAAGTTTCCATCTCCTAAAATAAATTCTGCATTATCAAATAAACCAAAGAAGCTTAGATCAACATTTATCGTTTCTTCTTTTGAAGATTTTGACCAAATAAATATATATGCTTCATCTTCTGTAAATCTTGAAAATGCAAATACGTCTCCTTCAGCATAGACAACCTTAAATCCACCAAATCCAAAAGCTTCATTTTCTGTTTTTAAATGAGATAAAGTCTTATACATTTCAAATATCTCTTGCTTTTTAGCAGGAAGTTTTTCACTCCAGTCCATTGGATATCTCGCCCCTTCAATTGAATGCATTTCTCCATCTAAATACTTTTCATCACCATAATAAACATTCACAGCTCCTGGTAAACCAAATAAAGTAATAACCGATCCCTTGTAAACATCAAACTCTACTTTTGGATTATTATATAATCTTGTAATATCATGACTATCTATTAAATTAAACATTTGATATTGTATTTGAGATGGTAAAATCTTGAATGTCTGTGTCAATCTATTTTTTAACTGCTTTGCATTAAATTTATATTCAATAGCTGCTAAATCTTTATTTCTAGCATTAAATACTTCTTTTTCCCCTGCAAATTCTCTAATAGGTAATGTTGATGAAAAATAATTCATAGTTGAATCCCATTTATGTCCATTATACATTTCTGGAGCATCTTGCCATTCTTCTGCTAAAATAAGAGCATTTTTATTTACACTTTTAATTTCCTTATTAATTTCAGTCCAAACTTCTTCGTATACATTAACTTTTTCATTTCTTGCCATAACATCCGCAACGTCAAATCTCCAACCATCAATATTAAATGGTGCTTTTAAATATTTTTTCAAAACAGATTTTTCGCTTCTATATATAATATCTCTCAGACTTTGTGAATTATAATTTAAGCTTGGCATTGTTTTTACTCCAGCCCATGCTTCATAACTTCCATCTTCATTAATAAAATAATATTCTCTCTCTTTTGAATAAGGATTGTTATATGCTCCGATACTTTTATCATAAAATGTCCCATCCATATTAAACCATTTGGACGAACTTGATGTATGATTAATAGATATATCTAACACAACTTTCATATTTCTCTTGTGCATTTCATCACAAAGCATTGCAAATCCCTCTTCTCCACCTAGACTATGATCTATTTCAAAATAGTCAAGTGCATCGTACTTATGCATTGTTGGCGAAGTAAAAATAGGATTAAAATAAATAGCATTTACTCCCAATTCTTGTAAATAGTCCAATTTTTCAATTACTCCATAGAAATCTCCACCATAAAAATCCATACAATGTGATTTATCCCATTCATATGGAATTTGTTCCCAATCCATATTTATAGGTTTAAATCCTTGATATGTATATGCTCCTTCTTTAATAGTAATTTCAGGTTTTCCATTTCTGAATCTATCTGCCATAATTTGGTAAAAAACAGTATTGTTCATCCATTCGGGAGCATTATATCCAACTAATATTTTAAAATTACTAGAATTATATATTCTATAATCAGAGATACCCTCTTGATTATAGTAATAAATAGCATCATTTGTTGTTATATTAAAATAGTAAGAAAATATCTCCTCATGACAAATCACTCTAGCTTTATAATAAACTAAATTGTTTTTTTCATAGGAAATTTCCATTTTTTGAATTACTTCTTCTCCTAATTTTCTATATCTAATGAAAACACCTGTTACTTTTTCATTTTTTATCATTCTAATTTTTATTTCAATTTCTTCCTTTAATTTAGGATATGGATTAGAAATAAAATTTTTACTTGAATCATGATAAATTGTACTTAAAATCTTTTCCATTTTAACCTCATTTTATTTAATAATTTCATTGTTTATATTATATCACGTTATTTTCCTTTTTCGCAAATATTGTATTTTACAATGTTTGAAGGTAATTGTTACATTTTGTTAAAATCTTAACTTCTGAAAATGTTTACATTTCATTTTCCTCTTTACAAAATTTTGTTAATATAATATCATATATTTGTTAATAAAATAACCGTTCTAAAAGGGGGAACAAATGGTAGCAAAAAAAATAGAAACAAAGGTAGAAGAAACAATGGAAAAAAATATGGAAGTAGAACAATTAGTTGCTAATGCTAAAGTTGCATTAAGTGAATTTATGTCTTACGATCAAGAACAAATCAATAAAATTGTTCATGCTATGGTAATAGCTGGTAATGACCAACATATGGTGCTTGCTAAGGCAGCTGTAGAAGAAACAAAAAGAGGTATATACGAAGATAAATGTATTAAAAACTTATATGCAACAGAAACAATTTGGCATTCAATCAAAAATCAAAAAACTTGTGGTGTAATAGATAGAGATATGCAAACCGGAGTTATTAAAGTAGCATCTCCTCTAGGTGTAGTTGCAGGTATAACACCAGTTACAAACCCAACTTCAACAGTATTATTCAAATCTATAATTTCAGTAATGGGTAGAAATCCAATAATATTCGCATTCCACCCAAGTGCACAAAATTGTTCAGCTTTAGCTGCAAAAACAGTTTATGATGCTGCAATAAAAGCGGGTGCTCCAAAAAATTGTATCCAATGGGTAACTCAACCTTCAATTTCTGCTACTTCAGAATTGATTAATCACCCAAATGTTGCAATTACTTTAGCAACTGGTGGTAACGCAATGGTTAAAGCAGCTTACTCAACAGGTAAACCAGCATTAGGGGTAGGTGCAGGTAACGTACCAGCTTACTTTGAAAAATCATGTGATATTAGAAGATCAGTAAATGATGTTATCGTTTCAAAATCCTTCGACAACGGTATGATTTGTGCTTCAGAACAAGCAGTAATATGTGATAAAGAAATTTATGACGAAGTAAAAGCGGAATTCACAAGAAATAGAGGTTATTTCGTACCTGCAAAAGATATTAAAAAATTAGAAAAATATGTAATTAATGAAGAAAAAGGAATGGCTAACCCAGATATAGTTGGACAAACAGCTATGGCAATAGCAGAAAAAGCTGGAATTAAAGTACCTGCTGGTACAAAACTTCTTATAGCTGAAGTAGAAGGTGTTGGTCCAGAATATCCTTTAACAAGAGAAAAATTATCTCCAGTATTAGCATTCTTAAAATCAGAATCTTTAGAAGATGGTTTTGCAAAATCAAGACAAATGTTAGAATTTAACGGTATGGGACATACTGCTTCTCTACACACATTTGCTGGTAATAATGAAATTATTGAAAAATTTGCTGAACAAATGGAAGCATGTAGAATTTTAGTAAACTCTCCATCATCAATCGGTGGTATCGGTGATTTATACAATGAAATGACACCATCATTAACATTAGGTTGTGGTTCATACGGTAAAAACTCAGTAAGTGAAAATGTTTCTGTAAAACACTTAATTAATGTTAAAACAATTGCTAAGAGGAGAAATAACATGCAATGGCAAAAATTACCATCAAAATTATACTTTGAAAAGAATTCAATCAGATATTTAGAAAAAATGCCAAACGTAGAAAAAGTAATAATCATTACAGATAAAGGTATGGTAGAACACGGATTAGTATCAAGATTAGTAGATGTATTATCAAGAAGACCAAATGGTGTAAAATATGAAATATTTTCAGATGTTGAAGCAGATCCAACAACAGATATCGTATTAAAAGGTTTAGCAAAAATTAAAGCATTTGAACCAGATACAATTATCGCATTAGGTGGTGGTTCTCCAATGGATGCTGCAAAGATGATGTGGTTAATGTACGAACAACCAGAAATTAACTTCTTTGGCGCAAAACAAAAATTCTTAGATATTAGAAAAAGAGCATACAAAATTCCTGAATTAGGAACAAAAGCTCAATTAGTAGCAATTCCTACAACATCAGGTACAGGTTCAGAAGTAACACCATTTGCTATTATTACAGATTCTGAAACACATATGAAATTCCCAGTAGCTGACTATGCATTAACACCAACAGTAGCTATTGTTGACCCACAATTCACATACACATTACCAAAATCAATGGTAGCTTACACAGGTTTAGACGTATTAACACACGCTCTAGAATCATATGTATCATGTATGGCATCAGATTATACAAGAGGATTGAGCTTACAAGCTATCGAATTAGTATGGGGATCATTAAGAGATTCATATCACACAGATGCTCACGCACCAAAAGAAACAATGCACAACGCATCAACAATTGCTGGTATGGCTTTCGCTAACGCATTCTTAGGAATTAACCACTCATTAGCTCACAAGATTGGTGCTGAATTTGGAATTCCTCACGGATACGCAAATGCTATCTTAATGCCACACGTAATTAGATACAATGCAATAAACAATGGTAAAACACAAGCTTGGGCAAAATATGAATACTTCAGAGCAGACGAAGACTACGCAAGAGTAGCTAGATTAATCGGTTGTGAAGGAAAGACAAATGCAGAATTAGTTGAAGCATTAGCTCAAGAAATCATCAAATTATCAAAAGAATTAGGACTGAAAATGAGCATCAGAGAACAAGGTGTTTCTCAAGAAGAATTTGATGCTAAAGTTGATAGAATTGCTGAATTAGCATACGAAGATCAATGTACAACAGCAAATCCTAAAGAACCAATGATTGCTGAATTAAGAGAAATCTTAGTTGCAGCTTATAAAGGCGAATAAAGATAAAGAGTTTAACCCCTTTAAAATAAAAGTCCACTTAAGACTTACTACTGAACATAATGTTCAAAAGTCCTTAAGTGGGCTTTTGTTTATTCTTTCGTGAATGTCACAATGTAAAATCCAAAAGTCACTATGCTATTTATAAATAACTGCACTTCTTAGAAAATTTCACACCAACATTTTAATGCCATTCATCCATATAAAAGCGACTAAGAATTTACTCTTAGCCGCTAAAATATTATTATATGATTTTTCTTATCTGCTCAGAAGATTAGAAAATACAAGTTACAACATCAATAACTGTTTTCTAATTTGTTACTTTTGTAAAATCTAATACCTTACGTCCTTGAATTAATCCTTTTTCCATTTCTTCAAAAACTTGAGGAGCTGAATCTACACATACCTTCTCTACAACGGGTACAACTAATCCCATTGCTCCAAATTCAAAAGCTTCTTCTAAATCTTTTCTTGTTCCAACAAGTGACCCTTTAATTCTTATACCATCTAAAACTGTCTTTACAATACTTAAATCCATATATTCTGAAGGTAATCCTACCGCTACTACTGTACCACCAGCTCTCACTGAGTTTACAGCTTGATTAAATGCAACTTTAGAAACTGCTGTTACAACAGCCCCATGGCATCCACCAACTAAATCAACAATATATCCAGCAACATCTTCTATTTCTTTTCCATTTATTACTACATCAGCACCGGATTCTTTAGCTAATTTCAACTTATCATTATTTATATCAACAGCTATTACTTTATTATTAAATACTTTTTTAGCATATTGAACCGCTAAATTCCCCAATCCTCCTGCACCATATATTACAATCCATTCCCCTGGTGCAACTTCAGATTCTTTAATAGCTTTATACGTCGTAACTCCCGCACATGTTATTGATGATGCTTGAGCAGGATCTAAATTTTCCGGAACTTTTACTGCATAGTCAGCTGTCACCAAAGCATATTCACTCATACCGCCATCAACTGTATATCCAGCATTTTTTACCGAACGGCATAAAGTTTCTCTTCCTGTTGTACAATATTCACAGTGTCCACAACCTTCAAAAAACCAAGCAATAGAAACTCTATCGCCAATTTTTAATGTTGTTACTCCTTCTCCTAGCTCTTCAACAATACCAATTCCTTCATGTCCTAAAATTCTTCCTGGAACTTTTCCGAAATCGCCATGTGCAACGTGTAAATCTGTGTGACATACTCCGCAATATTCAACCTTAACTAATGCCTCACCATACCCTGGAGATGGTTTTTTATAATCTGATACTACTTCTACTCCATCTCCTTTTTTATTAACAATAACTGCTTTCATTTTATACCTCCTTATAATTTTTTACTATATCTTAATATTAAATTATAGCTAAAAATTTGTCAATCATTTTTATTATAAAATTAAAATAATAATAATTTACATCAAATTCGTTCCATATAAAAATATTATTTTTCTGAATATTCAACTTTCATGATTTTGCCAGCTATTTTCTTACCATCCATATCCTTAATAGCATATTTCAAATAATCGACAGGAAGTTCTACAAATGAAAAATTGGGCATTATATTTATAGTGCCTATATCACTTGTCGGAATTTTGGTGTATTTTTTAATAGTTTTAACCATTAAATCAATATTAATTCCATCTCTTTTCCCCTTATTTATAAACATTTTGGGCCCTTTTATCTTTTGAACTTTTTTACCTTTTTTAGATTGTAATTTAGATTTATTCAATTCAAATTTCTTACCAAAATCAACATTTGCCAATTCTTCATAATCCTTATAAGATTGTGTTTGATCAATTATTTTAACCAAACTCGCAGCCAAATCATACAAACTAAATCCATTTGAAAGTAATCTGTTAACTATATCTTTATACACGCTTAAATCATCTTTTTTTTCCAATTTTTCTAAAATATCTTCCTCTAATTGTACCTTAGTATTTTGTTTTACATCAAAAATTGTTGGAAGCTCCATTTTTTCGATTTTTGCTTTTGTATATTTTTCAATCTCAAACAATTTATGATAATCTCTATCTACTAAAAATGTAAATGATAAACCTTCTCTGCCTGCTCTTGCCGTTCTTCCAATTCTATGAACGTAATAGTCATTTTGTTGCGGAAAATCATAATTAACAACTATATCTACATCTTCAATATCTAGCCCTCTAGCTGCAATATCGGTTGCAATTAAAACATCTATTGTAGAATTTCTGAATCTTTTCATTACATGATCTCTTTGTGTTTGTTTTAAATCGCCATGAAGTGCATCAACATTATATCCTTTTTTAGTTAGTTCCATTACGAGTTTATCAACCATTTTTTTAGTATTACAAAATACTATTGAAAGCTTTGGATTATAAATATTTAATAGTCTGTTTAATATTTCCGTTTTCATATTTCCGGACATTTCTAAATAATATTGCTTGATATTAGATACTGTCAATTCTTCTTTTTTTATTATGATTTTTTCCGGATTTATTTGATACATCTCTGAAAATTCCATTATATCATTGTCCATTGTTGCAGAAAAAAAGCAAGTCTGCCTATCAGAATTTGTTTCATCTATTATAGTCTTCATATCATCTCTAAATCCCATATCAAACATTTCATCAGCTTCATCTAATACTAAAAATTTTAGATTATCCAGCTTCAAAGTTTTTCGTTTCATATGATCCATCACACGTCCAGGAGTCCCTACAACTATGTTTACTCCTTTTTTCAAATCTTTTATCTGCCTTCTAATATCAGAGCCACCATAAATCGATGTGATTGATACAAAATTTTTGTATTTAGCTAATTTTCCTAATTCATCCGAAACCTGTCTTGCTAATTCTCTTGTAGGTACTAACACTAATCCCTGCACATATTTTTCATCTGTTACGATTTCAACTAAAGGAATTCCAAATGAAGCTGTCTTACCAGTCCCAGTTTGCGCCTGCGCAATAACATCTTTTCCTTCTAAAAGTACTGGTATACTTTGCTCCTGTATTGGACTTGGATTTTCAAATCCAATTTTCTCTATCGCTTTTAATAATTCTTCCGATAAATTTAATTCATTAAATTTCAATATTTTCTCCTAAATATAAAAAAGCCGAGATGACTCGGCCTTCAAGTTCGTTTCTTCGACTAATTATACATGACTAATATATAAAAAGCAAATTTATATTAAACATTATTCAGTCAACTGGAAAACTTGAAAATTCAAAACTTGTTTCAAATTTTCAATTTTAATTTCTACTTGATATCCTATTTTCCCAGCACTAAATGTTATGCTTTCATGATTGTTAACTTCTTCATCAATAAATGTCTTAAATGGCTTTTTCATGCACAATGGAGAACATCCCCCATGAATGTAACCCGTCAATCCCAATAGTTCCTTAGATGGTATCATCCTAATACTCTTCTCATTTGACGCTTCCGCTGCGTTTTTCAAATCTAATTCCCTATCAACAGGAATTACAAACACATAGTTTTGATTAGATTTTCCCACTGTAACCAATGTCTTAAAAACAGAGCTCATCTCTTTATTTAATTTCAATGCAACATCAACCCCAGTTAAACTCCCATCAGTTTCATATTGATATGGAATATAATCTATTTTTTTCTGATCTAAAAATCTCATTACATTTGTTTTATCTTTATTCTTTGACATAATAATACCTCTTGTAAATATTATAGCATCTAAAAAAATAAAATCCACTTACGTCACACGTCCTCAGACCTATCGGTACTGCGGAGGTGCCTACGTGGATTTTATTTTTTTAGATAATAATTATTACTTTGAATAAATCACCATCAATTTCTAATTCAAATTTACCACCTTGTATCTCTATTAGAGAACTGGCTATTGCAAGTCCTAAACCTGATCCTTCTGTGTTTCTAGATTTATCCCCTCTGGTAAATCTTTCTTTTAACTCTTCAGGTGAAATATTTAATGAATATTTGGATATATTTTTTATAATAATTTTCATACTATCTTCTTTTATTATATCAATATAAACCCTAGTATCTTCTTTAGCATATTTATTTATATTTGAAAAAATATTATCTAAAACTCTAGACATATGACTAGGATCCATTTGTAATTCATTTTTATCTGAATTTGAATTAAAAATAACTTCTAATTTTTTATTTTCAAATTCATCATGCCACTCACCAATCATCTGATTTATCATTTCATTTATATCTATCAAAATCTTTTTCACCTCAATATTTTTACTAGAAACTTTTGAAACTTCAAATAAATTATCTATTAATTTTTTTAATTTTAATGATTTTTCATGAATTATTGTTGTATATTTTTTTACATCTTCAACTGAATTATTATTTTTTGATGCTAAATCGGAATAATTTATAATTGAAGTTAGTGGTGTTTTTAAATCATGACTAACATTAGTTATCAAATTAGTCTTAGTTCTTTCTGATTTTAATTCTTTTTCTACTGCTTCATTAAGTATTACATTAATATTATTCAAATTGTGAGATATTTTTCTAAAATAAAGTTTATTTTCATCCAAACTTATATCAAAATTTCCTTTACGAATCTCATCTGTAGCATTTTCAATTTTTCTAAAATCCATAACTATTCTAGTTAAAATATAATAGATAATAGATAAAATAATAAAAAATATTATAAATTCCGACCTTGAAGGGATTAATCCTAATCCAATGATCAAAATCACTAAAAAGATAATAGCCCAAACTACTAAATGTGTAATACTATTTTGAAAAACTTTTAAAAGAAGGTATTCAAATATTTTATGTATACCTTTTAATAGTCTAAATATTATAGAATTATTAAATATGAATGAATTTATCCCTTCATAATATATTGATTTAATACAAGAAACTATATAAAATACAACAAAAACTATGGATAAAATCATAATTACAGATAATATATTTAAAACACTATTATTCAATGCTTCATTATGGTACTCATTAAATATATACATAAAGCCTATTTCTAAATTTCTTATTATAATTTCTATACTAAAAAATAAAATTATATAAATTTCAATTGGAATTTTTATTAAAAAATTATAAATACGATTTTTTCTTATTTCTTCATATCTTGAGATCAAGGAAAACAGACTAAAAATTATTGCTGTTGCTATTCCAGTAATAATAAAATTTAAATATATTCTATCTATATTTAAGTTTTTAGTTAAATTATTTAAGATACTTGAAATATTTTCTCTCCTTATTTCATAAATTGCATTTACTTTTTTTAATTTAAGATCTTCCATTTCCCTATCAATATTTTTAAATGAAATTTGACTATATTCTTTTATTATAAATTCTTCTATTTCACTTAAGTTTGTATCGTTAATAGTATTACTTTCTGTTTTTCCATCAAATTTTAATAATATAGCTGGATTTTTAATTGATTTTACTATTTCATCCAATTTATCAGTATTTAATTTATTGTGTATATTATTAGAAGCAAATTTTTTTTCTAATTTACCATTATTTTCAATTTCAATTTCTATATAGTAATTTATTAGATCATTTCTCGATCCATTAGAATTAAGAAAATTTAAACTATTAAAACTTAAAGTTTGATAAATGTAATTATCTAAGATATATTGATTTTTTTTCCTATCTATGTAATCTTTTGTTCTAATATCAACATTAAAGGCAAAATTTAACGAATTTATAATCAAAATAAAAACGAAAATAAAAGAAATTATTCCAATTGTAGAATGTCTTAAACTAAATTTTTTCATTCTATTCTCCTTTCATAGGATTTACAAACTTATATCCCAATCCCCAAGATACTTGTAAATATCTAGGATTTTTAGGATCTATTTCTATTTTTTCTCTAATTCTTCTGATATGAACTGTAACAGTTTTTGAATCAATAGCCGGCTCATCCCAAACATGTTCGTAGATTTGTTCTACACTAAATACCCTATTTATATTTTTCATAAGGAGCTCTAAAATACCATATTCTATACTAGTAAGAGAAATTTTTCTTCCATCAATTTTAATATCTTTACTCATTGTATTTAGTTCTATTCCACCAATTCTAATAATATTTTTATCTTTAGATTCATTTTTATTAAAATTATAGAATCTTCTAATATTTGAATTAACTCTTGCCAATAATTCTAACGGATTAAAAGGTTTTGTTATATAATCATCAGCCCCTATATCTAATCCAATAATTTTGTCATAATTTTCTGATTTTGCTGATAAAATTATTATTGGTACATATGATTTTTCTCTTAATTTAATTATAGTCTCTTCTCCTGACATATTTGGCATCATTAGATCCATTAAAATTAGATCAATTTTTTCTTTTTCAAAAATTAATAAACAATCTATTCCATCCTTTGCATAAAAAACATTGTAATTTGAATTTTTTAAATATATTCCTATTGATTCACTAATAGCTATATCATCTTCAACAACTAATATATTATAACTTCTCATATATATCCTCCATAATTATAATATCAATTATTTTCTAAATATTGTATAAGAAATTATTACAAAATTATTAAATTTTAGGTAGCTTTTATTAAATTTTCGTGTAGTATGACTAAAATTTTAAATAATCAAAAATCTTCATATATCATAATAGGTAAATAAATCTGGAATATCTTTTATTTCACTAGCATCTACCTTTGTTATCATTATAGAATTAAATATAAATAATGTTGAAAATAAAACTACAAAAAATTTTTTAATAATGTTTTTCATTTAATCTCCTAAATATTTTTGACGCTTAATTTTCTAAATTTTTATTATATATATCTACTATATTGTCAAGATTATTTTCCATTAATTTTGTATTTATTCATATCAAATAAATTTCAATATAAAACAATTCTTTGTCAAATACCTTATGGCAAAAGTAATTAAAGTGTATTTTATGAACAAACACTATTTATCGTAGAGCAAAAATATTTAGGATACAAAAATTCAGAGACAGATATTTCTAAATGTCTCCGGTATAGAGTCCTACTTTTGAAGGTTGTTCATAAATTTATGATTAGTGACAAATGAATTTGATTTTATTTAATACTATCATAATAAACTTTTGATGTAATTTTATATATTAGGTAATACATTATTGAAAACACTAAAACACTTACAAAAGTAGTGATAATAAATAATTTTGTATTAGTCAACATTAAAGCGCTTAAAAGTTTTGTCATAAGTGGAAATGCAAATATTAAATGAATACACGCAACTATTAACGGCATAAAAAATACTGATAATATTTGAGAATTTATTGATTTTTTTATCATTTTTCTATCTAATCCAACTTTTTGCATTATTTCAAATTTAGATTTATCTTCTATTCCCTCTGCAACTTGTTTATAATACATGATGATAATTGTTGCTAATAAGAATAATACACTTAAAAACATTCCTATAAAAAATATTCCAGCATACACAGCTTTTAATTCAAAAACACCTGTAGATTTAGATTCTATATTAAATGAATATTCTGTATTTTTTAAATTTTGTTGAATATTATGAACTAGCTTGGAGTCATTTTCTTTAGTTGTATTTGTATTATAATAAATTTTCCTAGATCTTTCATGTTGACCTTTTTCACTAGTTAATAATAGCAATTTCTTAAATTCTTCAAAATCTTTAACGATAATTTTAATTTTATTAACGATCATATTAGCTGATGTTTCAGAATATCTATATTTATCTAATTTATTTTTTACAAAATACTCATTTCCAAAAATTTCCATATTTTTAATATTTTTATCATTTCCTTGAGAATAAATGTAAATTTCATCATTTTTCAATTCTAAATTTTGATTAAAATTTTTATTGTAATCTTCTAAATGTGTAATTTCTATTAAATATAAATTTGCAAATGCTTCATAACCTTCTGATATAGTATTAATTTTTCCATCAATTATTTTTGCCGGAAAAGATAAATTATCATATGAAACAAAGTCTGTAGCTTTTATATTTAGTTTTTTATTTTCAGAATTAATCATATTATCAATTTCATTACTTTCTGTTGAATTTTTAATATTATTTATTTGCATTACTATATCTTTAGGATATCTTGTATCAACAAGATCTTTAACTCCAATCCATAATGAAAATGTTGTTGAAATCCCTACTAAAACCATAGTTGATAATATTGCTATATTTGCTAATCCAACAGCATTTTGCTTCATTCTATATATCATACCGGAAATTGAAATGAAATTTTCGGGTTTATAATATATTTTTTTTGTTTTTTTCATAATTTTAAGAATAGTTATAGATACTGTCGTGAACAATATATAAGTCCCTAAAATTACTAAAATTACAGCTACAAAAAATGCCGGTATTGCATCTAATGGATTTTTAGTTGTAAGTGATAAATAATATCCACCTCCTATCAAAGATATACCTATTAAACTAAATATAAACTTAGCTTTTGGCTCTCTTTCCCCAACTTTAGTACTATTTAACAATTCAATAGGCTTAGATAAATGTATGTATCTAAGAGAGTTTATATACATTAATATATAGATAAAAGATATATACATACCAACAAGAAATATGGAAGGAAATGAAATATAAAATCCAAATTGAACTCCTTGTCCTATCATTTTTAATAAAATTAAATACATAATCTTATCTAGCAATATACTAAATAAAAAACCAGTAATTAAAGAAATTAAATAAATAATAAACAGTTCATAAAAAACAACTTTTGCAACATTCTTTTTATCCATTCCTAAAATACCATACAATCCTAATTCTTTTTTCCTTCTTTTTATGATAAATGAATTAGTGTAAAATAAAAATATAAAAACAAATACATTTATGATAATATTACCAAAATTCAAAATTTGTGTTAAACCATTTACAAATGGCGTATTTGTAATATTCGGATTAAATTTTAATGATGTTATGATATACATTAAAAATATTGATAAAGCTGAAGAAAGAATAAATGGATAATATATTTTTTTATTACTTTTTATATTATCTATTGATAACTTTAGATAAACATTATTCATTTCTATCACCACCTGTAGATAATAAAGTCATAGTATTTGAAATATTTAAAAACATTTCTTCATCATTTTTATTTCCCCTATATATCTGATGAAATATTTTTCCATCTTTAATAAATAAAACTCTAGATGCACGACTTGCAGCTTTTATAGAATGTGTAACCATTAAAATAGTTTGTCCTTTATGATTAATACTTTGAAATAAATCCATCAGACTATCTGCTGACTTTGAATCCAATGCACCTGTGGGTTCATCAGCTAAAATTAGCTCTGGTTCTATTATCAATGCCCTAGCAACAGCTGCTCTTTGTTTTTGTCCACCAGATACTTCATATGGAAATTTATTTATTAAATCATATATCCCTAATCTTTTTACAAGAGGTATCAATCTCTCATTCATATCTTTATATTTCATTTTTGAAATTACTAAAGGTAATAAAATATTATCTTTTAAGGAAAAATTATCTAATAAGTTGAAATCTTGGAAAACAAATCCTAAATTTTTTCTTCTATATGAAGCTAAATCTTTATCCTTAATCTCTGATACATTTTGTCCATTTAGTGAAACACTTCCATTCGTAGCTTTATCTAATACTGAAACTATATTTAATAATGTTGATTTACCAGATCCAGATTCTCCCATTATGGCAATAAATTCTCCTTTTTCTACTTCAAAGGAAACATTTCTCAATGCTTCAACTTTATTTCCTCCAAATCTTGTTGTATAAACTTTTTGTAAATTTTTAACTTCTAATAATGACATAATAGCCTCCTTAATGATTTAATTATATTATTCATAAAAAAAATCATCCATCGAATTAACTTACAAAAAATCCTTCAATCTTACATTTTTGAAAGATTAAAGGATTTTTATTTTATTCAAAAATTTTATCTTTTTGGCTTAAATCTATGTTTACTATAGTTCCAATTTTCACTTCTGATTCTATCCATATATTAAAATGTAATTTTTTCAGTACATTACTTATTAAATAAAGACCAAGCCCACTAGAATCTTCGTTTTTTCTACCATTATACCCTGTATATCCTTTTTCAAATATTCTAGGTAAATCTGATTTATTAATTCCTATTCCACTATCTTTTATTTTTAAAATTCCATTTTCCACAAATATGTCTATAGAACCTTCATTTGTATATTTTAATGAATTTGACAAAATCTGCTCAATTACAAATTCAAACCATTTTTTGTCAGTTACAATATCTAAATCTGTTTTTGAAAAATTTAATTTTATATTTTTATAAATAAACTCTGTCTTAAAATTTTTAATTACATTTTTTATTATATTATCTAAATTTATTTTTTCTATAAGAAAATCAAAGTTTTCGCTATTTAGTCTAATATATGCTAAAACCATTTTTGTATATTGATCAATTCTATTTAATTGAGATTTTATAATTGATTTATCAACATTTTCTTCTGTATCTAACAAAATTTTTATGGCAGTTATAGGCAACTTTACCTGATGAGTCCACATTATAAAAAATTCTTCTTGATTTTTAATCTCGTCTTTATATTTAAGTTCTGTTTTATAAATTTTATCATTTAATTTTTTTAATATTATCTTATATTCTTTTGATATCTTATCATTTTTATTTAATATATTAATCTCATCATTATTTTCCATATTTTTTAATAAATTCAGCTCTTCAATATAATTTTTATATCTCAAAAAACTTATAATAAAGATTATAAAACCTATAGAAATTGACAGTACAGATGCATATAAAAATGCCTCCATATTTATTTCATATAATCTATAAACAAGAAAAAATATCACAAGAATAAATACAGATAAAATTATTGATTTAATTTTGTCTTTTATATAATTAATAAATAAACTCATTTAATCTTCCTTAATTAATATATAACCTTGACCTTTTTTAGTCTGTAAAACATCTTCAATGCCTATTTCCAAAATCTTTTTTCTAAGCCTATTTATATTTACAGTAAGTGTATTATCATCTATAAATTCATCTGTATCCCATAAAAATTCCATAATATTATTTCTTGAAACTATTTTTTCTCTATTTTCCATTAAAATTTGAAATATCTTAGACTCATTCTTTGTCAACTCAATAGTTTTTTCTTCAAATGAAAGAATAGATTTACTCATATCATAAGTAATCCCTTTATATGTGTATAAATTTTCTAATGTACTATTTAACTCATAAGTTCTTCTTAAAAGAGCTTGAATCTTTGCATTTAAAATATTTAAATCAAAAGGTTTTGAAACAAAATCATCTGCACCTTTAGATAATGCCATAACAATATTCATATTATCATTTGATGATGATATAAATATAATCGGAGCATTACTCTTTCCTCTAATTTTATCACACCAATGGTAGCCATTAAAAAATGGTAAATGAATATCTAAAAGTACTAAATCCGGATTAAACACTTCAAATTCTTCAACTACATTATGAAAATTTTTTGTTATTTCTACTTGATAACCCCATGATTCCAAAAATTTTTTCATAGAATTAGAAATCACAGTATCATCTTCAACAATATATATTTTATACATATTTCATTCCTAACTTAAATTACTTATTAAATAAACCTCTAATAATCTTTCTGTTGCATTTATACTATCTATATGAGTTCTTTCATAAGAATGACTTGATTCTATACCCGCTCCAAATAAAGCATGTTTAACATCAACCCCTGATCTCATTGCGGCTGAAGCATCTGAACCATATCTTGGATAAATATCTAATTTATATCCAATATTATTTTCTTTACATAATTTAATTAAATGATTTTTAAAATCATAATTATAAGGTCCGGATGAATCCTTTACACATATTGAAACTGTGTATTCGTCTGTTTGTTGATCATCTCCCATAGCTCCCATATCAACAGCTAAATATTCTACAACTTCACTAGGAATATTTGAATTTGCTCCATATCCTATTTCTTCATTATTGCTAAAGTAAAAATGAGTTGTATAGGGTAACTCAATATTTTTTTCTTTGATTTTTCTTAATTGATTCATCATTATAGCAGCACTTACTTTATCATCCAAATGTCTACTCTTTACAAATCCACTTTCTGTAATTAAAACTCTCGGATCAAAGGATATAAAATCACCAACTTCAATTCCAAATGCTTTTGTTTCTTCAGCACTTGTAACTTTTTCATCAAGTCTCACTTCAATATTATCTTGATTTCTTTCAGCAGTTGCAGCATTATTGTACACATGTACACTAGTTTGATGCATTAAAATAGTACCAGTAATTTTTTTACCATTTGAATTTACATGTACTGTGCAATTTTCACCTTCAATTGAATTATATGTAAATCCTCCAACTAAATCAATTTTTAACCTTCCACTTGGCTTTATAGCTCTTACCATTGCTCCTAAAGTATCTAAATGAGCAGTAATCATCCTATGCTTACTGTCATCTTCCCCTTCAACAGTAACCATTAATCCACCTTTATTTGTAATAAAAGTTTTATATCCTAATGATTTAATTTCATCATTTACATAATTTATTATTTTATTTGTATATCCTGTTGGTGATGATGTTGATAATAATCTTGTTAAATATTTTAATAATTGTTCCATATAACCTCTTATTTGACTTTTTCTATACCTTTATTTTTCAAAATATTTTCTTCAATATCTTTATATAGTGCTTTTCCATCTTTATGTTTAACCTTAATGTCATTAAAGAATTCTTTAGCTTGTTCTTCTGTAATCTTATTTAAATCAATTGTAACTATGACTTTAGCATCTTTTTCAACTTTTTCAACATTAACTTCAGCACCGTATTTTTTATTGTCTTCTTGAACTTTTTCTTTCTTCCCTTTCAAGAACTTCTTGCATTCTATTTAATTTTTCTAAATGACTTTTTGACTCTTCTTCATTCCATCCGTATTATTTTTGTAAATGTCCATGAAGTTGATCCATCTCACCAATAGATTCAATTTCTAAATCATTAGTCAATTTTCCCCATTTACTTTCAATCTTCCCTTTTATTATTTCCCAGTTTCCTAATATTATATTTTTAGGTCAAGTCCTAAAAGTGGTGTAAATTCTATTAATGTTAATAATCAAATTTTAAATATTAATTTTTACAGGCTCTGCCCGAACCCGCCCTGTCCGTTCGGCAGGAAAAGTGCGTACACTTTCCACTCTTAAAGGTTTTTTCTGTGAGCATATGTCAAGAGCTGCCCGTTTCACAGCGTACTGTCTCTTGACACATGCTCCGATCCTTTATGCTACTTCTAACATATCATTTTGTTTTTTCGATAAATTTTCTAGCTCAGTTTGTTTTTTTTCTTAATTCAATGATTGATGGCATATAATAATTTCTACATTTCTTTCCTGACCATTTATCATGTTCCTCAATTAATATACTTCCCATTAATCTCATCAGTGACTTTGTATTTGGAAATATTCCAATTACATTTGATTTTTTTTTAAGCTCTCTATTTAATCTTTCAAGAGGATTAGAAGTCCTAATATATTTTCTAAAAACCTCTGGTATACACAAATTTGTCATTGAGCCTATGAATCCTTTTTCTAGACACTCGACTGATTTTTCAGCTACATCTCTGTAATCTTATGCTATTTGATTCATCTTCTTTGTTGCACTTTTTAAATCGGGACTTGTAAACATTACTCTTAATTCACTTCGTAATCCTTCTTGATACATTTTTGGAGCTTTTTCTACTATATTTTTTGTAAAATGATAATGACATCTTTGCCATGGAACATCTGTAAATATATCTTTCATAGCGTATAATATTCCTTCATGAGCATCAGACGTAATTATTGAAACTCCTCTTAACACTCTTTCTTTTAGACTTTCTAGAAATAATCTCCAGGTTTCTTTTGATTCATTTTTGTATGTCTGAAATCCTAAAACCTCTCTTTTTCCTCTTTCATCTAGTCCTATTGCTATCATTAATGCTTTTGATATTACTTTTCTATCTTCTCTAACTTTGAAGTAGGTTGCATCTACCATCACAAAAGGATATGATTTATCTAATTTTCGATTTTTAAATTTATTAACTTCATCATCTAATTTTTTGAATACTTCTGATACTGTGCTTTTAGAAAATGATTTACCACATAATGTTTCCATCACTTTAGATACTTTTCTTGTTGACACTCCTGAAACAACCATTTCTGCCATAGTTGATATTAATGCTGCTTCACTTCTTTGGTAGTTATCAAAAATTATAGAATGAAATGGTTGATCTCTATGTCTTGGAACACTTAATATTATGCTTCCTATTCTTGTTGCTAAATTTCTTTCTCTATATCCGTTTCGTGAATCTGTTCTTTCTTCAGTTATTTCGTATGGTGTTGCTTTTAATACTTCATTAGATTCTTCTTTAATGAATTCATTTAATGTATTTTGAAGTAGTATCTTAAAAGCATTTGATTTATCTGTTTGTAATAGTTCTAGTATTTCTTCCTGATTTAGTGTAATATTAAGTTTAGCCATGGGTTTACCTCCTAATGTTTTTGTCGTTATTAACATTATACATCAGGTAAGCCTTTTGGCTTTTTTTATTTTATATTTTACACCATTATACAGACTCTAATGATTTATTCATACCTTTTAAATAATTTAACAATATTTGTATGAACTAAATTTAGAAAAAATACTTTTTAATCATACTCTTTTATAACTAATCTTATATAGGTATGATTGATTAATATAAAATTAAATATTTTTTTCATACACTTTTAAAAATATCACTCAATTGGTATGATGATTTTAAGAAATTCTAGAATTTATCATCATACTACTTTAGCAATATCTATATAAAAGTATGAACATTTTAAAATCATCCTATTAATTCATCATACTGATTTAAGCATATGCTTATTAATGTATGAACATTTTAAAATCATCCTATTAATTCATCATACTGATTTAAGCATATGCTTATTAATGTATGAACATTTAATATATTTTACTACAAAATATATTTTTATATGAATATATAAATAAAAAACCTGAAAATCAACGTTAACACCTCTGAAGGAGCTTGCTCCGAGTACCAGTGGCATTATCAAACTTACTATTCTTAATATTAATTTGTTTTTCTCTCAATAAAAATAAAGTTTGCGTAGCGACCTCCGCAGGATAAAATCCAAGGACCAGTGGCATTAGCAAACTTTTATTTTTAATCAAACCATTCCTTAATCTTCTCAAAGAATCCTTTTTCAGGTTTCACATCTTCCCCGGTTACTTCAGCAAATTCTTGAAGTAACTCTTTTTGTTTTTCATTTAATTTTTTAGGAACAATAACTTTAACATCAAAATATAAATCTCCTTTATATCCTGTTCTTACATCGGTCATCCCTTCATTATCTAGCTTAAATCTAGTATCATTTTGCGTACCTGCTGGGATTTCAAATTTAGTTGTACCCTCTAAAGTAGGAATGTCAATTTCATTTCCTAATGCTGCAGTTGCAAATGAAATTGGTAATTCATAAAATATGTCATTGCCATATCTCTTAAAAATTTCATGTTCTTCTACAGAAACAACTATATACAAATCACCAGATTTCCCTCCATTTTCACCATCATGCCCTTCACCTCTAACTGGTATCATATTTCCATCAGCAATTCCTGAAGGAATTTTAATTTTGATTTTTGAAGATTTTAATATTCTTCCTTCACCATGACATGAATCGCATTTTTCTTCAATTACTGTACCAGTTCCATTACATGTAGGACATGTATTAACTGTTGAAAACTGGCCAAATGGAGTAGATTGAGTACTTCTAACTTGACCTGAACCATGACAATGCGAACAAGTTTTCTTTGAGGTACCTGGTTTCGCCCCAGATCCTTCACATGTATGACATTTTTGATATTTTCTATACGAAACTTCTTTTTCAACACCAGTGACAGCTTCTCTAAATGAGATATTTACATGAACTTGAATATCTTTACCTCTTTTCGGAGCGTTAGGATCTCTCTGTCTACCTTTTGATGCGCCTCCGAAAAAGTCAGAGAATAAATCAGAAAATATGTCTCCCATTCCTCCTGAAAATCCTCCAAATCCAGAATTCGGATCGAATGCTGCATCCCCATATCTGTCGTATTTTGCCCTATTTTCTTCATCACCAAGTATAGAATAGGCTTCATTAATTTCTTTTAATTTTTCTTGAGCTTCTTCACTACCACCATTTAAATCTGGATGATACTTTTTCGCCAATTTTCTATATGCTTTTTTTATTTCTTGAGCACTCGCACTTTGCGAAATTCCAAGCACTTCATACGGATTATTCATATTACCACCTTAACTAATAAAGGGGAGCAAGCTCCCCTCCTACTAATTATATATTTTACTTACCTTCTTCATCTTCGTCAACTACTTCATAATCAGCATCAACTACATCATCTTTCTTTTGTTGTCCTGCTTGACCTTGTTGACCAGCTTGAGCATAAAGTTTTTCACTCATTTTATTTAATTCTTGAGTTAATTCTTCAATTTTAGCTTTAATTTCTTCAACATTTTCAGATCCTAAAACTTTCTTTAGTTCTTCATTTTTAGCTTTAATTGCATCTTTTTCAGAATCTGAAATCTTTCCTTCTAGATCTTTTAATGTTTTTTCTACTTGATAAGAAATACTTTCTCCTTGATTTTTTGTTTCAATCAATTCTTTTTTCTTCTTATCTTCGTCTGCATATTTTTCAGCATCTTTAACTCTTTGATTAATTTCATCTTCACTCAAGTTTGCTGAAGCTGTAATTGTAATCTTTTGTTCTTTTCCTGTACCTAAATCTTTAGCTGATACATTTACAATACCATTTGCATCAATATCAAATGTTACTTCAATTTGTGGCACTCCTCTTGGTGCAGCAGGAATGTCTGTTAATTGGAAATTACCAATCATTGTATTATCTTTAGACATTTGTCTTTCACCTTGTAATACCTTGATATCTACTGATGTTTGATTATCTGCAGCAGTTGTAAATATTTGTGATTTCTTTGTAGGAATTGTTGTATTTCTTTCGATTAATACTGTTGTGATATTACCCATTGTTTCAATACCTAATGAAAGTGGTGTAACGTCAAGTAATAATAAATCATTTACATCCCCAGCTAAGATTGCCCCTTGTACAGCTGCACCTAAAGCAACAGCTTCATCAGGGTTAATATCTTTTTGTGGTGCTTTACCTGTTAATTTCTTTACAGCTTCTGCTACAGCAGGAACTCTTGTTGATCCACCAACTAAAAGAACTTTATCAATTTCTGAAGCTTGTAATCCAGCATCTTTCAATGCATCCTTAACCGGTACTAATGTTTCTTCAACTAAATCAGCTATTAATTCTTCAAATTTTGATCTTGTAACATCCATGTTCAAGTGGGCTGGTTGTCCATTTATAGCTGTGATGAATGGTAAATTAATTTGAACGCTCATTTGTGTTGATAATTCTTTTTTAGCATTTTCTGCTGCATCTTTCAATCTTTGTGCAGATGTTGGATCTTGTAATAAATCTACACCATTTTCTTTTTTGAATTCAGATGCAATGTAATTCATCAATCTATTATCAAAGTCATCCCCACCAAGTCTATTATTACCTCTTGTTGCTAATACGTCAATAACTCCATCATCTACTTCCAAGATAGATACATCAAATGTACCACCACCTAAGTCGAATACCATTATTTTCATATCATTATTTTCTTTTTGCATTCCGTATGACAATGCTGCAGCTGTTGGTTCGTTAACAATTCTCTTAACTTCTAAACCGGCAATTTTACCAGCATCTTTTGTTGCTTGTCTTTGTTCATTTGTGAAATATGCAGGAACAGTAATAACTGCTTCTGTTACTGTTTCACCTAAATATGCTTCAACATCAGCTTTAATTTTTTGTAAAATCATTGCTGAAATTTCTTCTGGTGAATATGATTTATCATCAATTTTAACTTTGTAATCTGTACCCATTTCTCTCTTAATTGATGAGATTGTTTTTTCAGGGTTCATAATTGCTTGTCTTTTAGCTGTTTTACCAACTAATCTTTCTCCATCTTTTGTAAATGCTACTACTGAAGGTGTAGTTCTATCTCCATCAGCATTTGGAATTATTGTAGCTTGTCCACCTTCCATAACTGCTACTGCTGAGTTTGTTGTACCTAAGTCAATACCTATAATTTTTCCCATAATATACTCCTTTATTTACTTACCTTTACCATTGCTGGTCTTATTACTTTATCTTTTAATTTATATCCCTTTTGAAATGTTTCAATAATATGTTCTGACTCAACTTCATCATTCTCTTCCATAAAAACAGCGTGATGTAAGTTTGCATCAAATTTTTCATTGTCAGATACTATTTCTTCAACTCCTTCTTGAGTAAGAATGTTTTCTAACTCAGATCTAATCATAATAATACCTTTTGTTAATGTATCTTCTTCATCAGCATCTTTTAACGCTCTATCAAAATTATCCATTACCGAAAGTAATTTTACAACTAAACCTTCAGAAGCATATTTATATATATCTGATTTTTCTTTTTCTTGTCTACGTTTATAGTTTGTGAAATCTGCTTGTAATCTTGTAAATGAATCTTTTAACTTTTCAAATTGTTCATTTACTTGTTCAGTATCTTTAGTGATTTCTTCAGAATTCTCTTCAACTATATCTTCATCTTTTTCTTCAATATTTTCTTCAATATTGTCTTTTATATCTTCTACCTTTTCTTTTTCATCCATCACTACCTTCTTTCAATATATCCATTTATATACTTACTTACCAATACCAAATCCGCTATTACTTTATCATATTTCATACTATTTGGTCCTAAAATTCCAAGTTTACCTTTGATTCCATCGTTATTTCTAAATGTAATAGTTATTACACTAAACTTTTCAAATCCTTTTATACCCAATTCATCACCAATATATACTTGTAAATCTGTATCTAAATTATTAGATAAAATTTCTAGCAAAGGATTATCTTCTTGTATATAATTTATAAGGTTTTGATTATTCTCTATCAGGTCATCATTGTACATAAATATATTTCCAAGACCTTCGTAAACCATTCTTGCTTTAGAATTTTCATAAGTTGTCTTTTCAATAACTGGTATAATCTCATTTAGTACTGAATGTCTTTCTCTTAAAACCTCATAAACTTGTGAATGAAGCGCTTCTATCATATTTTTATGATTCAAATCCAATAAAGTTGAATTCAATAAACTATTTATCAGCTCAATAGTATTTTTATCAACTGGATTTTTTAACCTAATACTGTCACTTATAACTTCTTTTGAATTATAAATATATATAATTACTAAATCTTTCGGTCCCAATAATACAACATTTATGTATTTCAAATGAATTTTTGACATCTCTGGCAACATTGCTAAAGCGGTGTAATTTGTAATTTCAGACAACATTCTAGTTGCATTTCTAATCACATTATCAAATTCTGATGAATCTTTCATATTACTCATATCAAAAATTTGTCTTGGTCCTAATTCAAAAGGAATTTCATCTGATAACAATGCATCCACATATAGTCTATATCCACTATTTGAAGGAATCCTTCCAGATGAAGTGTGTAGTTTTTCCAAATATCCAAGTTCTTCCAAATCACTCATTTCATTTCTTATAGTCGCAGCACTTACTCCTATACTACTATTTTTAGAAAGCGACCTTGAACCAACAGGCTCTTTTGAATCAATATATGATTTAATTATTGAATTTAATATTTTAATTTTTCTTTCATCCATATTGATCCTCTTTCTTCATTGTTATCACTCACTATTCTTGAGTGCTAACTATATTATATACTATATTTTAAAAATGTCAAGTTTAAAATAATCTAAAATTGACATTACGTATATATACATATATAATAAAGATGTGAAAGGGTAATTACATAATGTTTAGGAGCTTATATTAAAAATATTAACAAAAACATTTTTATAGTTTTATTTTCAATATTATTTACATTCAATTCAGTAATGATAACAAATGTAAAGGTCGATAAAATAAAAGATATTCCAGATTCATTTACATATTATGATGATGGAGCATATTGGAAGATATCAAATATATATGAACTAAAAATTGTTAAGTTAGAACGATTATTTACTGTCGGTATTCGAAGAGCATGTTTTCCTGGAGATCCATGTTATCCATATTGTAATTGTCCAAATCATAATTCAGATTATGGGTGTATATTATGATTAAATACTTAAAAAAAATAACTATAAAAAATATAATATTTTTTGTAATATTATATTTTTCAACTTATGTATTAGCAAAAGGATTAAATTTTATATTTTCAACTATTGATATTACTTTAGTATATAAGAACATAATTATAATTTACATATTTTCTCTATTAAACAGTATATTTTTTATTAAAGTAGTATATAAAGAATTTAATATATTAAAGATATTCGGCGCGTCAATTTTCATTACAATAGCACTTTTGTTATTTTCATATACCGGAGCGTTATTGACATCATTAATCTTTTCTGATAACAAAAAGGATTTTGTGAAATTCTTAAATGATGCTATTTTTATAAGCAGAGTATTCTTTAGTTTTTTAGTTATTGATTATATTATAGAAAATTTAAACAAGGATTAATCCTTACCTATATTAAAAATATTAAGAAATGGGATATTAAATAGTGTCGGTGGATAAAATTCACTTTCACTATTTTTTTAATAAAAAATTAAACAAGATATAGACTATTGATAATTAATGAATTTTAAGAGTGGGTACCATATTTACAAAACGTCTATAAAAAACTCATTTGATAAATACATCCCTTTCTCTGTAAATCTATAATTATCTAGATGTTTTTCTATAATCATATTAGATATAAATTTTTTCAAAGTTTCAGCATACTTAAGCTCAAAATCTATATTAAATCTTTCTTTATATTCTTTAGTATCTATCCCCTCTTTAGTTCCCATTTTTAAAATTATATATGTTTTTTCTAATTTTTCACCATCTAAAAGATCTTTTTCATAGCAAGGGATTTCTTCCAAATTAATTTTATCAAAATACTTTTCAAATTCTAATTCATTTTTATATAATACCCCTTTAATAAAACTACTAGCCCCAAGTCCGATACCTATATATTCATCTAAATTCCAATACTTATAATTGTGTTTAGATTCATATCCTTTTTTACAATAGTGATTAATTTCATAATGAATATAGTCCATTTTTTTTATAAAATTTTGAATAACTGACAATTCTTCCTCTTCTATATCGTTTAAATATCCATCATTTAGAGAGTAAAAAGAAAGATGAGGTATATCAACTAATTTTAAGAAGTTTAATTCAGTAATTTGATTTTTATAAGCAAAATAAATATCTAAGTTAATGTTATAAACACCTTTATTGTTTATATATTCTATCATCTCTAAAATATTTTTTATTAAAATATCCCATTTTTCATTCTTAAAAGGGAATACTTTTATTGAAAATCTATTAACTCCACAGTCAATGTAATTTTTTATTTTTGATAATTCACAATATGGATTAATTTCAATAGTAATTTCACTATTTTTTTCTAGTTTCATACTATTTAATAAGGATGTTATAAAATCAGAATATATACAAGATGGGTCTCCTCCACCAATATATACGGAATCAATATTATAGTTTTGGATATTCCTAATCTTCATTTCTTTATGTAAATTATCAAAATATTCTTTTTGATACAAATTCATCCCATAATAGGAATTAGTTTGTAAATAATTTACTTCTTCATTTCTAAATGGGATGTGTATATATAGTCCTAAATTTTTATTTTTCATCACCTTCATCATATTTAAGAACTGACAAGAACGCTTCTTGTGGCACTTGTACTTTACCAACAGCTCTCATACGTTTCTTACCTTCTTTTTGTTTTTCTAAAAGTTTTCTCTTACGTGAGATATCACCACCATAACATTTAGCAATAACATCTTTTCTGTAAGCTCTAACCGTTTCCCTAGCGATAACTTTTTGTCCTATTGCAGCTTGAACAGGAATTACAAATTGATGTTTAGGAATTTCATCTTTTAACTTACTTGCTATTTTTCTTCCTCTATCATAAGCTTTATCTCTATGGACAATGATTGACAAGGCATCAACACTTTCTCCATTCAATAAAATATCTAATTTTACTAAATCAGATTTTTCATATCTTAAGAATTCATAATCAAATGATGCATATCCTCTTGTTTTTGATTTTAATGCATCAAAGAAATCGTAAATTACCTCATTAAGTGGTAAGACATAATTTATTTGAACTCTGTACTTGTCAAGATAGGTCATATCCTTAAACACACCCCTTCTTTCTTGACAAAGCTCCATTATAGCACCTATATATGATTCAGGAGTCATGATATGCGCTTCAACCAATGGTTCTTCTACATAATTTATAAGAGTTTCATGAGGGAAGTCTGTAGGATTTTGAATATCTTTAACTTCTCCACTATTCATGTGAACCCTATAAATTACTGATGGAGCCGTTGCAATAATATCTAAATCAAACTCTCTATCTAATCTTTCTTGAATAATTTCCATATGTAAAAGACCAAGAAATCCTGTTCTAAATCCATACCCTAAAGCAGCGGATGTTTCAGCTTCAAAATCTAAAGAAGCATCGTTTACCTTTAATTTTTCAAGTGCATCCCTAATATTATTATACGATTCACCTTCAGCTGGATACAATCCTGAATAAACCATAGGTATAGCCTTTTTATATCCAGGAAGCGGCTCATCTGCTGGATTGTTTAAGTCTGTAACTGTATCTCCTACTTGAGCTTGTTTAATATTCTTTATGGAAGCAACTACATAACCTACATCTCCTGCAGATATAGCATCAGTCTTGTATTCACCTTTCATGGAATATCCAACTTCAGTTACATCAAATTTAGCTCCTGTAGACATCATCTTTATTTGTTGTCCTGGAAAAATCTTACCTTCTTTAACCCTAACATACATTACAACCCCTCTATATGAATCGTAATATGAGTCAAAGATTAAAGCTTTTAGAGGAGCAGCATCATCTCCAGTAGGAGCTGGAATTCTTTGGACGATAGCTTCTAATACGTCTCCTATATTTAACCCTTCTTTAGCAGAAACACAAGGCACTCCCTCTGTATCTATAGCTAAAATATCTTCTATCTCTTCTTTTACTTCATCAATACGAGCAGATGGTAAATCTATCTTATTAATTACTGGCACTATCTCCAAATCTTGATCCATTGCAAGATATGTATTAGCCAATGTTTGCGCTTCAACCCCTTGAGTTGCATCAACTATTAATAAAGCTCCCTCACAAGCAGCTAACGATCTGGAAACTTCATAGTTAAAATCAACATGCCCAGGAGTGTCAATTAAATTCAATGTGTATTTATGTCCATCCTTAGCTTCGTAAAATATTTTAATAGCTTTTAACTTAATAGTAATTCCTCTTTCTTTTTCTAAATCCATGCTATCAAGTAATCTATCACTCATTTCTCTTTTTGTTACAGCACCAGTCTCTTCGATCAATCTGTCAGCTAATGTTGATTTTCCATGATCAATGTGTGCTATAATCGAGAAATTTCTTATAAACTCTTTGTTATCTTTCATATTTACCTTTCTGAACTAAAATTATAAATAACTTTACCATTAATATGTTTAACATTTATATTTCCCATAATTCTAGAATCTTTTGACATATCTTTTAATCTATTATCACCCAAAACAAACACTTCATTATCAGTAACAAACCATTTATTTTGATTATATACTAAAGTTTCAACACCTTTAATATATCCTTCTATTTTTTGAACACCATTTATAAACACTTTACCATTTACAACCTCTATAACATCTCCAGGTATTCCTATAATTCTTTTTATATAAAATTTATCATCATTCCCTTTAAAAGAAATAATATCATCATGATTTAAATCATTAATCCCTATACCTATTTTTTTGATTAAAACCTTATCTCCTTGATATAATGTTCTTTGCATAGAATCACCTTCTATTGATACAAGCGAAAATAAAAATTTATCAACTAAAAAAACAACAAATATAGAAATAGCGATAATTATACCTAATATTTTTAAAATGTTTATTATTTTTTTTCTATTTTTCTTTTTTCTTTTAACTTCTTTTAATAATAAAATATCTTCCACATTATTTTAGCAAACCAAAACTATTAAATGGATAAAATCTAAAGTTTGCTACCCCCTTTATTCTATCTAAATTAATTGGCCCAAATACTCTTGAATCCGTACTACCATTCGGTAATCTATTATCTCCCATAACAAAATATTGATTATGCCCTAATTTCCATTCAAAACCATTTATAGTTTCTGTATATTGCTCATTTATATATGGTTCTTCATAAACTTTACCATTTATATAGACTTTGCCATCTATTATTTGAATATATTCACCCGGTAAACCTATAATTCTCTTAATATAGTCTTTATTTTCATCAAATTTCATTACTATTATATCTTTTCTTTTTATAGGACTTAACTTCATAGTAATTTTATTTACTAAAACTCTATCATTATCATGAAGTGTATTTAACATTGAACTTCCAGATATTCTTGTCGGTTCAAATATAAAAGTTTTAATTAAAAATGCTAAAACTATTGCAATTAAAATAGATCTAGCCCATTCCATGATTATATTTGTCTTTTTCTCTTTTTTTTCACATTTTTCTTCATCATTAATTTTTTTATTTTCTTCTGAATTTTCTAAATCTTCTAACTCTAGACGTCTATCTTCTGACATAAATAACCTCTTTTCAATTTATACAATATAATATATTATAACATTTTAATAAAATTTTCTAAAGTAGAAATAATATTTTTCTTGATTTTAATCCAACATTTTGATATACTTATTGATGTTATCGAAATAGATTATTTACGGGAGGTGACTATATGGCAAATATTAAATCAGCAATAAAAAGAATTGATGTTACTAAAAGACAAACATTAAAAAATAGAGCTAAAAAAAGCGAATTAAAAACTTTAACTAAAAAATTTGATTTAGCTGTTGAAGAAAGCAGATTAGAAGATGCAACAAACTTATTAAAAGTTTTAGATAAAAAATTAAAAAAAGCTGTATCAAAAAGTGTTTTACATAAAAATGCTGCTTCAAGAAGATTAAGTAAATTAAGCTCAAAATTAGGTAAAGCTCAAGCTTAGTTAATAAATTAATATTGAATTTATAAAAGATGCAAAATTGCATCTTTTTTAATTTTAAAATAAAAATAGCAAGCTTAAATAAGCTCACTACTTCCAATACAAAATTCTAATATCATTCTCTCTATAATATCTTCTATTTTCCTCTTTGAAGTCTTAAAATTCACTTCACTCTTATAACACAATTCATGTAATTTCAATAAATCATTCATACTATAATTTTTAACTAATTTATCAAGTTTTTTATATTCAAAAGGAGATAATGCACAGTAGGATTGTCCTGTCTGAATATTAATTTTTTTATTATGACAATCTTTTACACAAATCATATTTCTAACTTGACGTATAATCATATAGTATATCATCATCTGATCTTCATTTTTCATTGTTTTATAAGAAGTTAAAGATTTTTTCAAGTCTTTAGTACTCATATAATCTAATAGACCAAATATTTTTTCTTCAAATGTATCTATTATACTCTCTTCTATTTCATCATATGTTGGTGATTTACTTTTAATATTATTAAGCAATTTAGAAATTTCATTCTCCACCTCGAATAATGTTTTATTTGAATCTTTATCCAAATATCTCAATCTATCCACAATCAATCTAACAGAATTCATTTCGATATTAATTCCATTATTTACGAAAAATTTTCTTACAAAACTATAAAAATCTTTTTGATTCAATCTAGAAAATGTATAAATTTGTCCAAACTTTTCAATTTGCTTTACAAATTTCCCCTTAAACAACTTATCTGAGTTGTAAATAAAAAACAAGTATGTCATATCATTAAAATTTTCAAAAGATTCAGAAATGGAATTTAGTAATTCTTCATATTTTTTTAATGAATCTTTGTTGAAATCACAATTATCTATAACAACCAATCTTCTATCAGACATTAAAGGAAGAGTTTCGACCATCGTTTGAAATTTTTCTTTTTCCAATGTTTGAAAATCAACCTTTTCATAATTAAAATCTAAAAAATCATTTCCAATAAAATCATTTTTCAATGTTTTTAAACTCAAATCGAGAAAATATTTATCTTCCACTTGTAATAGATTTATATTTCTTAAATTGTTTTTATCTATGTTATTTAACAAATCTATATAATTCATGACTACCTCAAAAGTATTTTAACATAAAAAAAATGTTGAAGCCATAAAACTTCAACATTTCATTTTAATAATTATCTTTAACATTTAATCTATTTAAAGCCTTTTTCAAAGAAAGTTCCGCTTTGTCCATATCAGAAGATTCTTTTGCATCTTTAATACGTCTCTCAGCCCTTTCCTTAGCTTCTAACGCTCTATTTTTATCAATTTCTTCAGTCCATTCGCAGGCATCAGACATTATTGTAATTTCATTATTTTTATAAGTCAAATATCCACCTGCAATAGCAGCATATTTAAACTCACCATTAATTTTAATTTTCAATGCTCTAATATCCAATGATGCAATTAATGGAACGTGATTTTTCAAAATCGCAAAATCGCCGTTTAAGCCTCTAGCTATTAACATATCAATGTCATCATCATAAAATAATCTATCTGGAGTAACTATTTTTAAATGTAAATTTTCCATAGTTCCTCCTATTCCATAGTCTTAGCTTTTTCCACCGCTTCATCAATCGTACCAACAAATAGGAATGCTCCTTCCGGCAAATCATCATGCTTACCTTCTAGAATTTCTTCAAATCCTCTTATTGTTTCTTCAATTGGTACATATTTACCATTTAAGCCTGTAAATTGTTCAGCTACGAAGAATGGTTGTGATAAGAATCTTTGAACTCTTCTCGCCCTAGCAACTGTAATCTTATCATCTTCAGATAATTCATCCATACCTAAAATTGAGATGATATCTTGTAAATCTTTATATCTTTGTAGTGTTTCTTGAACTTTTCTAGCACATTCATAGTGTCTTTTTCCAACAATATCCTCTGATAAAATTCTAGATGTTGAATCTAAAGGGTCTACAGCTGGGTAAATACCTAATTCTGAAATAGATCTAGATAATACCGTTGTAGCATCCAAATGTGAGAATGTTGTTGCTGGAGCAGGGTCTGTTAAGTCATCAGCAGGAACGTAAACAGCTTGAACTGATGTAATAGATCCTGTCTTTGTTGATGTAATTCTTTCTTGTAAAGCACCCATTTCTGAAGCTAATGTAGGTTGGTAACCTACAGCTGATGGCATACGTCCTAATAAAGCTGAAACTTCTGAACCAGCTTGTGTAAATCTGAAGATATTATCAATAAATAATAGCACGTCTTGATTTTGCTTATCTCTGAAATATTCAGCCATTGTTAAACCTGTTAAAGCTACTCTCATTCTAGCTCCTGGTGGTTCATTCATTTGTCCAAATACTAGAGATGTCTTATCAATAACTCCTGATTCCTTCATTTCATAGTAAAGGTCGTTACCCTCTCTTGTTCTTTCTCCAACTCCGGCAAATACTGATAATCCGCCGTGTTCTTTTGCAATATTATTAATTAATTCTTGAATCAAAACAGTCTTACCTACTCCGGCACCACCAAATAATCCAACCTTACCACCTTTTGCATAAGGTGCCATAAGGTCAATAACCTTGATTCCTGTTTCAAAAATTTCTGTTGAAGGTGATAAATCTTCAAAAACTGGAGCTTTTCTATGTATTGGAGCTTTTTCAACTTTTTCCAATCCAGCTTCATTATCGATAGTTTCACCTAGCACATTGAAAAGTCTTCCTAAAGTTGCATTACCAACTGGAACTGATATTGGAGCACCTGTATCAACAGCTCTATCCCCTCTTACCAATCCATCAGTAGATGTCATAGCTATACATCTAACTACATCATCACCGATATGTTGTGAAACTTCAGCAATAATTTTTTTATCTTTATTTTCAATTTCAATGGCATTTAATAAATTAGGCAAGTTACCTAAAGAAAACTTAATATCTAGTACAGGTCCTATAACTTGGACTACTTTACCAATATTTTCATTCGCCATATTTATTCCTTTCTTCTAGTTAAGAGCATTTGCTCCACCAACAATCTCAGATATTTCCTGAGTAATTGATGCTTGTCTTGCTCTATTAAATTCTAATTGTAAATTTTCAAGTAAATCTTCACCATTGGAAGTTGCGTTTTCCATAGCTGTACGTCTTGATGCTTGCTCTGAAGCAGATGATTCCAATAGACAACCATAAATTGTTACATTTATATATTGTTTAATCATTTGAGTTAAAACTGTAGAAACTGATGGTTCAAAATCAAAATCAAACTTTTTAGCTTTTTCTTTACCTTCAGATTCAAATCCTGTTGCAGGCAATAACTTAATTACCTTAGGAACAAATGAAACCATTGAATCAAATTTTGTATAAACAATAACTACTTCATCATAAACTTTTTCTATATATTTATTAGCAAAAAATGAACCCATAGCTGATGCATCTTCTATAACTGGATCATTATCAATATGAGTAAAATCCTTATTTACATCAAATCCTTTTCTTTTCAACAACTCTATAGATCTTATACCTGTAGTGTAAATTACAGTATTTTCAGCATCACTATTCTTAACATATTCTATAGCCTTATTTACTGCATTTATATTATATCCACCTGCAAGTCCTTTATCACTCGCAACCAAGATAACAGCTCTATTTTTAACTTCTCTTTTTTCCATTAAGGAAGAATTTGCTGAAGTCATAGCTAAAATATCATTTATATTTTCAAACACTGTTTCAAAATATGGCTTTGTAATTTCTAGTCTTTCTCTTGATTTTCTTAACTTAGCAGACGCAACTAGTTCCATGGCATTTGTAATTTGCATTATACTTCCGATACCTTGAATTCTTCTCTTAATATCTTTTGTGCTTTGTGCCATTTTACCCTCTTTCTAAGCGTAAGATTTCTTAAATTCTACAATCATGTCATGTATTTCTTGTTGTAATTCTTTTGAAAAATCTTCTGTTAAAATCTTTTCTCTTAATTCAGAATAATTATTTTGAGCATATTCTATTAAATTAGCTTCAAAATCTTTAATTCTTTCAACTTCAATATCATCTAATAACCTGTTTGTTGTAGCATATAAAATAATTACTTGGTCTCTAACGTCAACCGGTGAGTTTTGAGGTTGTTTCATTATTTCCATTACTCTCTTACCATGATCCAACTTAGATTTTGTTGATTTATCTAATTCTGAACCAAATTGTGAAAATGATTCTAACTCTCTAAATTGAGCAAGTTCAAGTTTAATACCACCTGAAACTTTCTTCATTGGTTTTAATTGAGCTGATCCCCCTACTCTAGAAACAGATAGCCCTGAGTTTACAGCAGGCCTTTGTCCTGAGAAGAATAATTCTGATTCTAAGAATATTTGTCCATCTGTAATTGAAATTACATTTGTAGGAATGTATGCTGAAATATCTCCAGCTTGTGTTTCAATAATTGGAAGTGCTGTGATTGAACCGCCTCCCAATTTATCACTTAATTTTGCAGCTCTTTCTAATAATCTTGAATGTAAGTAAAATACATCTCCGGGATAAGCTTCACGTCCTGGTGGTCTCTTAAGTAATAGTGACATCGCTCTATAAGCAACGGCATGTTTACTTAAATCATCATAAACGATTAAAACATCTTTCCCTTGATGCATGAAATATTCACCCATTGCAACACCTGAATATGGTGCTAAATATTGTAATGGCGCTAGTCTTGATGCAGATTCAGAAACAACAATTGTATATTCCATTGCACCTTTCTTTTCAAAAAGATTTACAATACCTGCTACTGTAGATTCTTTTTGTCCAATAGCAACATAAATACAAATAACATCTTTACCTTTTTGGTTAATAATTGTATCTGTTGCGATTGTTGTCTTACCTGTTTGTCTATCACCGATAATTAATTCTCTTTGTCCTTTTCCAATTGGTATCAATGCATCTATTGCCTTTATACCAGTTTGAAGTGGTTCATTAACTGATTTTCTATCAATAACTTGAGGTGCTGGAGATTCTACAGGTCTAAATTCTGTAGTTTCGATTTTACCTTTACCATCAATAGGTTGTCCTAAAGCATTTACAACTCTACCTATTAATTTTTCTCCAACAGGAACTTCAGCAATACGCCCAGTTCTCTTTACTTTACTACCTTCTTTTAAGTTATCATCATCACCTAAAAGTACAGCCCCGATATTGTTTTCTTCAAGGTTAAGTGCCATTCCATATACTCCACCTTCAAATTCTAACAACTCACCAGCCATACAATTTTCTAGTCCATGAACACGTGAAATACCATCACCTACTTCAATAATTGTACCTTCGTCAACTATTTCAGTTTTTTGATCATATTTATCAATCATAGTTTTAATGATTGAACTGATCTCTTCTGGTTTTAGTTTCATCTATTCACCCTCTTTCTTTAAGTGAGCTTTTTAATGCTTCAAGTCTTGATTTAATACTATTATCGATTCTTTTCCCATCAATAAAGATAGAAATCCCACCAATTAGAGTTTCATCAATCTTATTTTCGAGCTCAACTTTTTTTCCGAAATTTTTTTCTAATACTGCAATCAAATCATCAATGTCTGATTGTTCTAATTTATTAGCTGAATAAACTATTCCTTCAGCAATATTTTTATTGATATTATAATTTTTTCTATATTCTTTTACTAATTCCTTAAATACTAAAAATCTTGATTTATCAATTAATACTTTCAATAAATTTAATGTATCTACGTCTATATCTGAAAATACTTTTGATATTAATTGTTTCTTATCATCCTTTGTAACATTAGGATTTAACAATAATTGGTTAATTTCTTCATATTCATTTAATATTTTGTCAATTTCTAACAAATCTTTTTTATGAATATCAAGTTTGTCCTTTTCTAAGGATAATGTGAAAAATGCTTCTGAATAAACTTTACTTACACGATTATTCATAAGACTCCTCCAAATCCTTAATAAATGATTTTACCAAGTTTTTGTCAGTATCAGTATTTACCTTTTCTCTTAATACTTTTTCCGCAGCACTAATAGCCATATCAGCAATTTCATCATTCATTGATTTCATTACTTTGATTTTTTCAGTTTCTAAAGCTAATACACCTTTTTCATATTCAACTTTAGCCAATTCTTTGGATTCTTGTATTGCTTTATTTTTAATATCTTCTCCATAAGATCTTGCCTTTGAAATGATTTCTGATGATTCTTGTTTAGCTTCTAAAATTTTTGTATCATATTCCGCTTTAATTCTTTGTGCTTCTGCATTTGCAAATTCACTATCTCTTATACTTTTTTCAATAAAAGCCTGTCTTTTTTCTAGTAAGTCCTTTACAGGTTTATATAAGAAATGTCTAACAACTAAGAATAAAATCAATGTCGCTGCTAATTGTATTAATACTCCGGGAAACTCAGGAATAATCTTTACTTCAATTCCCATTTATATTCCTTTCTAAATACTTATATTATCCTAATAATGGTTTTAAGAATAATAATATTGATGCGATAATTAATGAATAGATACCTGTTGATTCAGCAACAGCACAACCTATTAGCAATACTTGAATGATATCCCCTTTAGCTTCTGGTTGTCTACCTACTGCTTCTACAGCTTTACCGGCTGCAAATCCTTGTCCAATACCAGGTCCTAACCCTGCGATCATTGCTATACCAGCTCCTAAAGCTGACATCCCTAAAATAAATGCTTCACTACTAATGTTTCCCATATTTTCCTCCTAAATTATTAAATAGTTTCTCTATCTCCTATTGCCAATGATACATTTACCATTGTCAACATTATAAATACAAATGTTTGAATCAAGCCTGCAAACACATCAAAGTATGCGTGGAACATCGGTGTAATAAACGGTGTTAAAAACACCGAAATACTATTTAATGCCGCATAAAGTAATGTTGTTACTATAACCCCACTCAATATATTACCAAACAAACGGAATGATAATGATATTGGATTAGATAATTCTCCTAACAAATTAATAGGTAATAAAACTGGTATGGGTTCGATATATCCTTTAAGATATGAGCCTATACCATTAAATCTTATATTATTAATATGTATCATCAGTGTTGTAATTATAGCTAAAGTAAATGGCACCGTATAATTTGATGTTGGCGGCTTAAGTCCCAACAATCCCAATAAATTCGATGTAGCTAAAAACATAGCCAAACTTGTAATATATGGTGTAAACCCAACATTGGCTTTACCCATAGTTGTCTTCACCAATTTATCCATTCCTTCAACAAACATTTCCGCTAATAATAAAATACCTTTGGGTTTTTCCTTAAAATTAGCACGTTTTGCCTTCATTCCTATAATTATAGAAATTATACTCAAAACAAAAACTACAATCATTGAATTAACTAATTCTGAAGCAATAGTATAAGTTTTTCCATTTAGTACAATATCTATACTAATGTCCATCTTTACCATCCTTTCTGAGAGAATTACTTCTTTTTTCTACGATTAGATAAAACAAATTATTTATATAAAAAACAAATTTAATTGACAACATACCAATTAAATATGTAAATATATTTAAATAACTTGACTTAGCTGCAATAAAAAATATTATCCCTGAAATCAAATATCTTACTGAATAGTTTATAGCCATGTACCTTTTTGCTTGCACTTCCGTTTTTTCAATTGCTGAAACAATGTTAAGATAAAGTATTCTAAAAAATGCTATACTAACTAAACCACCAAGTAATAGACCTAAAATTTTAGGTAGAACATTATCAAAAAATATCAATAAAATAATACTTTCAATAATCAAAAGTATAAGAACTTTTATTATGATATTATTTACATATTTTTCATTTTCTATCACGTTCTTTTTCACCTTTCTCAGTAGAGTTCAGAGACATAATTAATTTATAAGAATTAATAAATCCTGATGCAACTCCCATTATCAACAATATTATTAAAAATATCCATTTAGTCCCAACCCACTTATCAATATAATTACCAATCAAAAGTCCCAAAATAATCGGAACAGACATTGTAATCGCTAATTGTGTAATCAAAACTAAATTTTTCATTTTTCACCTCTTGTCTATTTCATTTTATCTAATAATGAAGCAAATATCAATAAAAATAATATAGCATGAAATATTTCTTCATACTTAGATAATTACATCTAAAATTATGTATTATAAAATTTATCAAATCATAAAAAACATTCATACTAAATAATAAAAAATCACAATAGAGTATGAATAAAGTTCAAAAATCATACAAAAGCTATCATACATAAATTAAAATATATTTAATCTTGTATGAAAAAAATCCCACTTTCCACCTCCACAGATACTTTCAGAGCGAGGACTTGTGGCGTTGTGGGATTTTTATTTTTATTTTCTACTTAATTTCAACTTAACAACCTTATCATTTAACGGCATTTTATCTTCTGATAATTCTGTTCTTTCTAATTTAACAGCCAAAGTTTCCTTCATTATTTCTGAAGCAAATGATTCTAATACAGAACTTAATTCATCGTCTGCTTCATAAAAAATTTCAATTGAATCCATTACTTCATACCCGTTAGATTTTCTCATTTGTTGAACTTTTGAGATGAATTCTCTCATGTAACCTTCTTTTAATAACTCAGGTGTTAATTCTGTATCTAAAATTACAAATAGATTTTTATCCATCTTAATATCAAAGCCTTCTTTACTTGAGATTCTAATATCAACATATTCTTTCTTAATTTCAAATTCTTCACCGTTAATATCCATCATTAAAGAAGCTTCTTCAAGTTTTTCAACTAACTCTCTAGCATCGATATTTTTTAATACTTGACCAAATTGACCTACATATTTGCCCAGTATAGCTCCTGCAATCTTAAAGTTTGGCTTTAATTCAAAATTCATAAATTCTTGTATGTGATCACTGAAAACAACTTCTTTAACATTCAACTCTTCTTTAATCAATGAAACTAGAGTTTCTAAATCATTTTTATACTTTATATCTAATAGAATTTCTCTAAGAGGTTGTCTTACTTTAATAGCTGCATCTTCTCTTGATGATCTACCAAGTGTAACAATTCTTCTTGCTATATCCATCTTTTCTTCCAATTTTTCATCAATTAAACTTTCATCTAACTGTGGTAATTTTTCCAAATGAACTGATTTTCCTCCAACAAGTTTTCTATATAATTCTTCAGAAGTGAATGGTATCATAGGAGCAAGTAATTTTGTTAGCCCAACTAATACTTCATAAGTTGTATTGTATACTGATTTCTTATCATCATTTATTTCTGACTTCCAGAATCTTCTTCTATTTCTTCTAATGTACCAATTTGACAAATCTTCAACTAAGAAATCTAAAACTTTTCTTGCAACATTAGTATATTCAAATACATCCATTTCCCTGTCATAATATTTAATTAATGAATGATATTTTGAAATTAGCCATCTGTCAATTTCAGGTCTATCCTTATAGTTTACAAAAAATGATGTAGGATCAACATTATCTGTTTGTGCATATAATTGGAAGAATGAATATGTGTTTCTCAATGTCCTAAACAACTTTGTTTCAACTTCTCTAACGCCATCTTCATCAAATTTAGTTGGTACCCATGCCGGTGAAACATAAATCGAATAGAATCTAATTGCGTCTGCACCATGTTTATCAAACATTTCAAATGGATCGAGTGTGTTTCCTCTTGATTTGGACATTTTCTTGCCCTCTTTATCTAAAACCAAGTCATTCACTAAAACATTCTTATATGGCGCTACCCCTTTGTACATTGTTGAAATTGCCATCAATGTGTAGAACCATCCTCTAGTTTGGTCAATTCCTTCTGAAATAAAGTCAGCTGGGAATAGATTTTCAAATTTTTCTGTATTTTCAAATGGATAGTGATTTTGTGCAAATGGCATCGCTCCCGAGTCAAACCATACGTCCATTACATCTGGAACTCTTGTATAAACTGATCCATCTTCACCTCTTAAATGAATGTTATCAACAAATGGTCTATGCATATCTAAAGTTTCAATATCAACTTCTTCAATAGCTTTTTCAGCTAATTCTTTTCTTGACCCAACCGTCATAATATCCCCAGCTTCATTTTTCCAAACTGGAAGTGGAGTTCCCCAATATCTAGATCTTGAAATTGCCCAATCCTTCAAATTTTCTAACCAATTTCCAAATCTTTTTTCACCTGTAAATGCAGGGAACCAGTTTACTCCTTTATTGTTTTCAACCATTTTGTCTTTAACATCTGTCACTCTCAAGTACCATGATGGTTTTGAATAATAAATCAATGGTGTGCCACATCTCCAGCAGTGAGGGTAATTGTGTTCCATCTTTTGTTTTGAGAATAATTTATTATTTTCCCCTAGATAAATTACGATATCTAAGTCGCAATCCATTACAAATCTATCTTTCCAAGGTGTTTCCTTAAATTTACCTTCTTCATCAACTGGATTTACTAATGGTAAATTATATTTCAAACCTACTTGATAGTCATCTTCACCAAATGCAGGTGCAGAGTGAACTATACCTGTACCATCTTCAATACTTACATAATCAGCCAATGTTACGAAGAATGCTTTTTTATTAACTTTGATAAATGGAAGAAGTTGTTCATATTCCATATATTCCATATCTTTACCTTTTAATTTTTCAACTACTTCGTAATCTTCACCAAGTACTTTTGTAGCCAATTTTTCAGCAAGATAGTAATATTCATCATCTTTTTTTACTTTTACATAATCAATATCCGGACCTACTGTTAATGCAACGTTTGAAGGCAATGTCCATGGAGTTGTTGTCCATGCTAAAAAATATTCATTTTCTTTATCTTTTAATTTAAATTTAACTGTTGCAGTTTGAGATTTAATAATCTTATATCCTTGTGCAACCTCGTGAGAAGCAAGTCCTGTACCACATCTTGGACAATATGGTAAAATCTTAGCTCCTTCATATAGCAATCCTTTTTTATTAAAATCATCTAATAAATGCCATGCAGTTTCAATATAATCATTATCCAATGTGATATATGGATTATCCATATCCGCCAAAAATGCCATTCTATCTGACATATCTCTCCACATTCCACTATATATAAATACTGATTCTCTACAAACTTTATTAAACTTTTCTACACCATATTCTTCAATTTCTTTCTTTGAATTTAAGTGCAATTTCTTTTCGGCTTCAATTTCTACAGGCAAACCATGAGTATCCCATCCTGCTTTTCTTTCAACATAATATCCCCTCATAGTTTTATATCTACAAGTCATATCTTTCAAAGTTCTAGCTATAACATGGTGTATACCAGGCTTACCATTAGCTGTTGGTGGTCCATCAAAAAATACATAACTAGGCCCTTCTTTTCTAGTTTCAGTTGATTGTTTCAATAAATCAATTTCTTTCCAATAATCAGATATTTGTTGTTCTCTATCTTTGACAGAATTTTCTGATAATGCTTCAAATTTCATAACTACCTCCAATTTTTATTTTCAAATTTTATTTCACAAATTTAGTAGGAATGTTGTCGATTCCGTTTTAATTAAAATTATAAACAATCTAAACTTAAATTAACTAATTGGAACAGAATTTAAATTTTGTTTTATATGTTCCATTATTTTTTGTTTTTTTCGCTTGTATTTGGAACAGTTTTTTTATTTTTTTTCATTTCTGTTCCATTTTTAAACACGATCTCTTCTTTTTCCTTGGAACAGTTTTTTGTTTTTTTTATTTCTGTTCCATTTTTATTTCTATCTCTAAATCAGCGAACACAGTGAGCTTTTGTAGATCTCACTCGTACCCTATGGGTATGCCAGTTTTTCCAAAATCTTTGATTTGGTGAAAACTACGACGGACGTACTTTTGTCTTCAGTCGATGCCCCGCACTCTGCGAGTGATTCCTTACGTCATTTCCCGCCCGCTACCTGCAATTCAATGCTCCCTTTTCGGTCGCTTTTCATTGGGTAGCTTTGCGTTTGACTTACTTTTGTCTTCAGTCCTTTCTTCGCACTCTGCGAGTGATTCCTTCGTCATTTTCCGCCCGCTACCTGCAATTCAATGCTCCCTTTTCGGTCGCTTTTCATTGGGTAGCTTTGCGTTTGACGTACTTTTGTCTTCAGTCGATGCTCCGCATCGTCTGAGCGACAAAGTTACGTCATAAAAAAAGCCCTGCAAAATGCAGGGACGAAAATCCGTGGTACCACCCAAGTTCACTATTAAAAATAGCCTCTATAGCATAACGCTGCTTAGCGAATTTTCTTACTAATTTCAGAAAATTATCTCTTAAGTGATTTTCGTTAAATGTTTCAGTATCTTTTTCAGCAAACAAGATCTCTCTAATCATCTACATATAACTACTGTCTTAATCTTAGATTTTCATATCATTTTAATAATATATATTTTTATCAATTTTGTCAATTTTTGTATTTGGTTTTTATATTATTTTGATTTATACTATTATGAGTATTATATTTTTAATTTAGGAGGGGAAATGTGAAAAATATATCTAATGATTTAGGTAAAGGAAATGTATTAAACTTATTTTTCAAGCTATCTACTCCAGCAATTATAGCACAATTAGTAAACATGCTCTACAATATGGTTGATAGAATATATATTGGTAGACTTCCAGAAATTGGTAGTATTGCATTGAGTGGTATCGGTGTTGCTAATCCAATAATAATGCTCATTTCATCATTTGCTGCATTAATAGGTATAGGAGGCTCTCCACTTGCTTCTATTGCATTAGGAGCTAATGATAAAGAAAAAGCAACAAATATATTAAATGTTTCAGCCTCTATTTCTATAATTATTGCAATTACACTAAGTATTTTTATCTTTATTTTTCTTGAGCCTTTATTAAATTTAATTGGTGCAAGTGAAAATAATATTGAATACGCCCTTGTGTATAGTAGAATCTATATACTTGGTAGTATTGCAGTTATGTTTTCTTTCGGAATGAATTTTTTTATGGCTGTACAAGGATTTGCTAAAGAGGCAATGTTTACAACTCTTTTAGGTGCAATATTAAATATTATTCTAGATCCTATTTTCATATTCTTGTTTGACTTAAAAGTTGCAGGAGCAGCAATAGCTACTATAATTGCTCAGATAGTATCTGCAATCTGGGTTATTAAATTTTTATGCAGCGATAAAAGTTTTATTAAGCTTAATTTTAAGAAATTTAGTTTAAATTGGAAAATTTTAACCCCAATATTAGCTTTAGGATTTTCTCCTTTTGTAATGCAATCCACTGAAAGTTTGTTGCAAATTGCCTTTAATAGATCACTATTCAAATATGGAGGAGATTTATATGTATCAACGATGTCAATAAATTTTATGGTAATGCAGATAATATTTTTACCTTTAAGTGGTTTATCAAGTGGTGGAGTTGCACTTTTAAGTTATAACTATGGAGCTAGAAATTTAAAAAGAATAAAAGAAACACTAAAAGTTTTAATTAGTTCATCGTTTATTTATGGAACAATTCTTACATCGTTAATATTTATTTTTCCAGAAATATTTGTAAAACTTTTTACAAATGATAAAAAACTTATTGATGCTACAATTCCTATGATGAAAGTATTTATAGCAGGATCATTTTTAATGGCTGTTCAGACAGCTCTACAACAAGCTTTTGTAGCATTTGGACAAGCTAAAAGAAGTACTTTTAATGCCTTGCTAAGAAAAATAATTTTATTAATTCCATTAATATATATTTTACCTCAATTTATAGGGGATAAAATTTTTGCAGTTTATGTTTCAGAGCCAATAGCTGATATTATTGCTGCGGTTGTTACATGTATAAATTTTTACTTATATTTTAAGGAAGAATCTAAAAAAATTTGAATTACCCGAAAGCAAAAAGCATTATACTGGCAATTAAGCCAATATAATGCTTTTTATTAAAATTCTAGAGATTTTTTATTCATGCTTATAGAAAGTACAAATCCCATTAAAAGTAAATTTATAAGTTGGAATGTACCACCGTGAGAGAAAAACGGAAGTGGGATACCTGTTACAGGCATAATTTTCATAGTCATTCCCATATTTTCAAATACGTGCACAAATAACAGTGCCAAAACTCCTATCACAAATGTAGTATGATATAAATCTTCAGATTTATATGCTATAGATACCATCCTTGTAAAAATTATAAAATACAAGAACATTGCAAATGATCCACCTAAAAATCCAAAATCTTCTACCAAAACAGGAAATATAAAATCTGTATGTTGTTCTGGGATATATCTATTTTGTGAAAATGGACCTGTTTTATATCCTCTACCAAATAATTGCCCTGATCCTAAAGCTATCAATCCCCTATCTGTTTGATGTGTTGAAGTTGATAAATTTCTTGAAGAATCATTAAAATCTAATATTCTGTCCTTTGCATACCCTTCAAGATTAGACCATATAAATGGAAGACTAACTATCAAAGCCAATACTGCAGCTCCAACTAAAATTCCTATTTTTTTCCATTTTAACCCTGATACGAATAACATTGATACAACTATAAACAAAACAACCATAGCTGTTCCTAAATCTCTTTGTACAATTATTAATCCCACAGGAAATAGTGATAAAATAAGATATTTAAATATAAACTTCCAATTGTTTATATTACTTTTATTTTCTCCTAATAAAATTGATAAAAATAATATGTGTAAAACTTTTGATATTTCACTTGGTTGTAAGTTAATTGGTCCAATTTTCAACCATAAATTCGCTCCCCAGCTATCTCCGCCATAACCAAAAACTATAGTCATTAAAATTAATCCAACGGATACAATATATATTAACCATTTTATTTTTTTAAATATATCTAAATTTAATACAAAAATAAATAGAATTCCTATGAATCCAAAAATCGTAGATATGAATTGAGATTTTATTGTTCTTCCTACTGGTGTTATAGCCGCATTTAACACTATTAATCCAAATACTACCAAAACAATTAGTGATAAAAGTAGTATAAAATCCATTTTTTTTAAGTTTTTCCATGAAAAATTAAACATTAAAGAGACTCCTTAATTTATATTACAAATTAATTGCAATATATTTGTGATATAATTTATTATAGAACAAATTAGTATTAAAAAAAAGTATAATTTTGTAGGAGGAATAATGAAAAATAAATTATCAAAAAAAGAAAAGCTAGAAGCTCTACAAATTTTATATGATTATTTTCCTGAAGCTAAAGCAGAATTAGATTTCACAAATGAATTTGAACTATTAATAGCCGTAATGTTATCAGCCCAAACAACAGACAAACGTGTAAACATCGTGACAAAAGATTTGTTTAATAAATATAAAAATCCTAAAGATTATATAAATGCTGATATAAGAGAGATAGAAAATCAAATAAAATCTATAGGATTATATAAAAGTAAAGCAAAAAATCTAAAAAAAATGTGCGAGTTACTTATATCCAATTTTAAAGGAAAAGTTCCACAAACTCGTGATGAATTAATGTCTCTTCCTGGAGTTGGAAGAAAAACTGCAAATGTTGTTTTGTCTGTTGCTTTTGGTATACCTGCCATAGCTGTTGATACACATGTTCATAGAACAGCAAATAGAATTGGACTTGTAAATTCAGATAATGTACAAGATACTGAAAAGCAACTTATGGAATTAATACCTAAAAAAGACTGGTCTAAGGCTCATCATGTTTTGATTTTTTATGGAAGAAGAATTTCCAAATCAAGAAATCCCGATTGCGAAAACGACCCAATAAAACATATAAGTTTACATTGCAGAAAAATGCTAAATAATCAAAAATAAAAAATCGACAATGTATTCCAAACGCAAATACATTGTCGATTTAACTTTATAATTCTTTACAAATACCTTTTAAATATTCTCTAAATTCATCTTTTAAGTCTTTATCTCTTAAAGCATATTCAACTGTCGCTTCTAGAAATCCTATCTTACTTCCAATATCATATCTTTTACCATCATAAAGATATCCTAAAACACCTTCATTTTTAGCTAAAAGATCAATAGCATCTGTTATCTGTATCTCCCCACCAACTCCTGGTTTTGTCTGTTCTATGTATTTAAATATTTCCTTAGTAAATACATATCTACCTAATATAGCTACATCAGAAGGAGCATCTTCCGGATTTGGCTTCTCTACACACCATCTAATATCATAGGTTCTATCATCTAGTTGGTTAGCTTCTATAGAACCATATTTATTAATTTCTTCCATTGGAACTTTTTTACAACCAACAACATCTTTTCCAGTTTCTTCAAATTTATGAATTAACTGTCCAATCGCTGGATTCCCAGGATTATATACAATATCATCTCCAAGAACTACTGCAAAAGCATCATTTCCAACAAATTCTTTTGCCTGCAAAATTGCGTGCCCTAATCCCTTTGTTTCTTTCTGTCTTTTATAATAAAAATTGGCTTGATCTGCAATTTTCCTAATTGCTTCATATTCCTTCATTTTTCCGTTTTTTTGAAGTGAATGTTCTAATTCAATTGTATAATCAAAATGATCTTCTATTTCATGTTTATTTCTATTTGTAATAAATAAAATTTCTTCTATACCAGACTCTACTAATTCTTCAACTATTATTTGAATAGTAGGTATATCAACAATCGGTAACATTTCCTTTGGAACAGCTTTTGTAAATGGTAAAAATCTTGTTCCAAATCCTGCTACTGGTACTACCGCCTTTTTTACATTTAAGTTATTTGTTTTCATTTTCTTCATCCTCTTTTTTATGAGTAAACTCATCAAATACCGTAATTTTAGCTTCCATTATTCTTTTATCTTTTACTTCTAATACTTCTACTCTTAAGTTTTCAAAATTAAATGAAGGTTTTTCTCCATCTTCCGGTATATATCCTAAGTGATATATAATAAATCCACCTATTGTATCATAATCTTCAGAATCATCATTTATTTGGCTACCTGTTTGACTGTTAAAATCTTTTATCGAAATTGATGCTATAACTTTATAAACATCATCTGAAACCTCTTCTATCTCAGGTTCATCATAGTCATATTCATCATCAATATTTCCCACAATTTCTTCAATCAAATCCTCCATGGTTACAATCCCTGCAAATCCACCATATTCATCAATAAGTAAAGCCATATGTTTATTATTGGTTTGTAGCTCAGAAAATAATTCATTAATATTTTTTCTTTCAGGTACAAAATATGCAGGTTTTAAAATTTTCTTAATATCTACATTTTCAAAACCAACACTATAACTTTCTAAAAGATAATCCTTAAGATACAATATACCTTTTATATTATCAACATCATCATCATATACAGGTATTCTTGAATATTTCAATGACATCATATCATTTTTATAATTAACAAATTCATCATTAATATCTATCATAAAAACTTCTGTACGTGGTGTCATTATTTCTTCAGCGTATGTTTCATCAAAGCTTATAACTGAGTTTATCATTTCACTTTCAACTTTATCAATTACTCCTTGAGAATGTCCTAATTGAACTAAAGACTTTATATCGTTAATTGTAATTTTAGAATCAAGCTCATCTGTTTCAATACTTAATATTTTCATAAATAATTTTGTAATTCCAGATATTAACCAAACTATTGGCTTGAATATAAACACAAGTAATGACACAAAGCCTATAGTTGATCTTGCAACATTTTCAATATTACCAAATGCAATTCTTCTAGGAATAAGCTCTCCAAATATTATAATTATTAAAGTTAAAATTAAAGTAACTAATATTTGTGCTATGAATAATGGATAAAAAATATTTAATTTATTAAAATACAAAGCTAATCTAGGTGTAATTAAAACTGCTGTCATTGTAACATTTAAAAATGAAACCAGTGTTGAAACCAAATGTATTACAGATAAAAACTTAGACTGTTTTTCTAAAACTGATAATATTTTTTTTGCTCTATTATCCCCATCTGATGACTGTTCTTCCAATAAATTTTGATCTACAGATGATATTGCTAATTCTGCTGCAGATAAAATCGCATTAATTATAACTAAAACTATGGATAATATAATATATCCTGTTAAAGATCCGCTATAGAGATGAATTTCTTGAGCGGCCTGCGGTAATTCCATTTTCCCTCCAAATAATTTTTTATATTTTTACACTATAATATCACAATAATAACGTTTATTCAATTTTCAATACACATAAAAATATTACAATTTTTAAATTTACTTGAATTTTAACTATTAAAATTGATATTATATCTGTGAATATTATTACAATTAATCTAGGAGGAATATGAAACAAAAGAAATCTACAATTTTAAATATAAAAAATAAATTGTTAGAAAAAAAATATGCTTTCTCATGGCTATTTATTTATGTCGTATTTTGTGCAGCAACATACGAATTATTTAATAGACCATTTGGAACGGTAAGAAATCTAAAAATACCATTTGATGATATGATTCCACTTATAAAAGAATTAATAATTCCATATCATACATATATACCAACTTTAATTGTTGTTGGTTATATAATTTATAAAATTGATTTTAATGAATATAAAAAAATGATATTAGCTTTATTTTTAGCACAAATAACTGCATATATTGTATTTATGCTATTTCAAACATATGTACCAAGATATGATATAAATCTTTTAGGAAATGATATTTTCTCAAATATAATTAAACATACTTATTTAATTGACGGGACATACTCTGGTGCTCCATCAATGCATGTATGTGTAATGAGTTTAGGAATTTTTTATTTATTTAAAATAAAATTCAACAATATTGCTAAAGCTTTGCTTATTTCTTATATGCTTTTAATTTGTGCAACTACAGTATTAGTAAAACAACACGTTTTCTTGGACATCCCTTTTGGTTTGTTGCACGCAATATTGAATTATTGTATTATTGAATTTACATTTTTAATAAAATCAAAAAATTGATATGGTATAATAAAATAAAAAAAAGGAGTATTTTATGGATATAAATAGACAAAAAATGGAAAATGATTTGATCATTGAAAAGGAAATTGAATTAGATCAAGAAATTACAGAAAAAGAAGAAGGAAATATAGAAAAAGAAGACTTAGAAAAAGATGGGGAAGAAAAAAAGGGAAAATAATGAAATTAAAATTTAAGTTAATTTTACTTGCATTTGTTTTAATTTCATTTGTAGGATGCAGCAAAAATAATACTGAAACTAAAAAAGAGACAATACAAGAAACAAAAAAAGAGACAATGCAAGAAACTAAAAAAGAGACAATGCAAGAAACTAAAAAAGAGACAATGCAAGAAACTAAAAAAGAGACAATGCAAGAAACTAAAAATGAAACTATAGGAAAAGAAGAGTTAAAAGGTATCGTTACATCTGAACAAAATGCCTCAGTAACAAAAACTAATTACTATGCAAATGGTAATATAGTTACTAAAATAGAACAAATTACTGATGCAGATTTATCAAAATTTGATTCTGATACTGTTGAAATTTTCAAAGCAAATATAGAACCAACAAAGCAAAAATATTCTAAAATTAAAGGTATAGAATATTCAGTAAATATAGAAAATGATAAATTACATGAAGTTTTAATAATGCATGTAAATGATCCTGAAATTTTGAAAAATTTAATTGACTCTAAACTACTAGCAATAGAAAAAGGAACTACTCAAATTAAATTAGATAAAATTCTAAATCAATTTGAAAGCGCTGGTTTTAACGTTGAAAGAAGATAATTTTAGGAGATGTATATGAAAATAAAAATAAAAAACTTATTTGTAATTTCATTATCAATGATAATGTTTTTAACTATTGTTGCTTGTTCAAAAAAAACTATAAAAAATGTAAATGATAATGCTGATGCAGTTGCAAGTTATGAACAAAATGAAAGTAAAAGCCAAATAGAATATTTTAAAAATGGAGATAAAGTTTCCAGAATTATTCATACTAATACATTAAAATTAGAAAAAATAGATTCTAAAAACTTGGAAAACATAGAAAAAATAGCGAAAAAAATTGATGAAAATCAAAAAAATATAAAAGGACTAAAATATAAATTTTCAAAAGATGATAAAGAAATAAAAGAGATATTAGATTTAGATTTAAGCAGTAAAGAAAATATTAAAAGCTTAATAGACAATCAATTGTTACCATCTGAAGCATCTGAAGAAAAAAATATTAATTTAGATAATATATTAAATAAACTTAAAGAAAACGGCTGGAAAATAGAAAAAAAATAATTTTATTATAGAGGTGTAAAAACGAAAAAATTAATGACTTATACTTTAGCATTATTAATGGAATTTGATCTCTCAAAGAAAGAATATATTAAAGCTTTATCAGAAAAAAATTGTTAAATACTGATAGTAAAGCAGATTATATATTATTAGAACAATCAAAACAACAATTAAAATCTAAATGTTCTTCAATAAAAGAACATAAATAAAAATATAAAAAAGATGTAACACATACATATAGAGGTATATGCTACATCTTTTTTTGAAAGGTAATATTATGGATAATTTAACAGAACTTATAATATTTTTGGCTATTTCTTCAGCCATTATCATATTTTCTACTGTAGCTAATTATAAATACATAATTAATAAAATTTCTTCAACTTGGGGAAAATATAAATCTTATGAATTTTTAAATCCTGAAAATGAAGAATTTTTAAGAAATTCTTACAAAGTACTGAAAAAACACTCAAATTCAGATACCTATATCGATGATTTAACTTGGAATGATTTAGATATGACTAAAATATTTAATAAAATAAATACAACTTATTCAAGTATTGGATCTGAAATATTATATTATAGATTAAGACACTTGAATGCGTCAGAAAAAGATAAAGAATTTTTTGAAAACATTCAAAACTATTACTCTAAATATGATAAAGATAGGATTAAAACCCAATATTATTTTTACAAATTAGGAAAATTTGAAAATAACAAAGTATTGGAATTTGTGGATAATGCTAAGTCTAAAAAGTTTTATGAAGCTTATTTATATATAATCTTAGGTTTGCTTCCTATTTTTATAATATTAGGATATTTTTTTATATCTGAAACTTTTATAGCATTTATATTACCATCTTTAGCAATTAATGCTGGATTTTCATACTATAAAAAACTTAATACTGAATCTGATTTTAACAATATTAATTACATAATAAGCACAATTAAAACCGCAAAAAAAATTTCTAAATTTAATTTAAAAATTTCAAATAGAATAAAAAATAATATTTTTAATTTAAATAAGTTAACAAAAATGATTTTAGTAGCTGAATCACATGCTTCTTCGTCTGTTGATTTTTTAGCATATTTCTTAAATAAAATATTTATGACTCAACTTATTTTTCATAAACTTGCATTAAAAGAAATATCTGAAAATAAAACTGAAATTTTTGATTTATGGAAAAATTTAGGTGATGTAGAATCCGGCATAGCTATATTAAACTTCAAAAATATTGTAAAAGATTATTGCATTCCTACTTTTACTGAAAATTATAGTGTATATGGTAAAAAAATATATCATCCACTTATTAAAAATCCGGTAAAGAATAATATTGATTGGAAAGAAAACATTTTAATTTCCGGATCAAATGCTTCTGGGAAATCTACATATGTAAAATCTGTTGCAATTAATATATTATTTTCTCAAACAATTTATATGGCTTTAGCTTCGGAATTTATTTTAAGACCCGCAAATGTACTAACTTCGATGGCGATAAAAGATGATATAGATAATGGAGAAAGTTATTTCATTGCAGAAATTAAATCACTAAAGAGAATTATTGATGATATAGAATCAAATAATTCATATTACTTTATTGACGAAATATTAAAAGGTACAAATACAATAGAGAGAATTGCAGCATCTTCAAGTATTATAGACTATTTTATTGAGAAAAAAGTTCTTTCATTTATAGCCACACATGATATTGAATTAACTCAAAAATTTGAAAATAGACTTGTTAATTTACATTTTAGAGAATCATTTACAGATAATAATAATTTAATCTTCGATTATAAAGTACATGAGGGTCCATCCAAAACAAAAAATGCTATAAAATTATTAGAAATAATGAATTTTCCTAAAAAGATAGTAGAAAATTCTAAAAAAGAAATATTATCTTAATAAACTATTTATATTTTATTAATTTATTGATAAAATATATATTTGTAGATTGTAAATAAGGAGTTAACAAAATGTACACAAAAGAAGAATTAATAGGCATTAATCCATTGCTAGAAAAGGTTGCAAATCTAGAACCAACAGTTTGGATAAATCCAGATAGAAAAACAGGTGATGCAGCATGGGAAAATGTTGAATTTACTAGAGATGATATAATCGATGCCGAAAAAAGAATGGAAAGATTTGCTCCATTAATAGTAAAACTTTTTTCAGATGTTGAAGGAGTTGAAGAATCAAAAGGAATATTAGAATCTCCTTTAGTTCACTTAGAAAACTTAGAAAAAAAATATAAAATAGAAAAAAATCTAAAAGGAAATTTATACCTAAAACTTGACTCTCACTTACCAGTATGTGGCTCAATCAAGGCTAGAGGTGGCTTGTATGAAGTTTTAGTTTTCGCAGAAATTTTAGCAAGAGAAAATAATTTAATAGATGATACAAAAGATTATAGTCAATTTGCAGATGAAAATTTTAGAGAACTATTTTCAAAATATACAGTTCAAGTTGCATCAACAGGAAATTTAGGTATTTCCGTTGGTGTAATGGGTGCAGCATTAGGATTTAACACTATTGTTCACATGTCAAATGATGCAAAAGAATGGAAAAAAGCACATCTAAGAAACCGTGGCGCTACAGTAATAGAATATGACGGAGAATTTTCTAGTGCAATAACTCAAGCAAGGGAAATTTCAATAAAAGATCCTTATAGCTATTTTGTTGATGATGAAAATTCAACAACATTATTTAAGGGATACTCAGTAGCAGCATTAAGAGTTAAGAGACAATTAGAAGAAATGAATATAAAAGTTGATGAAGATCACCCTCTATTCCTATATATGCCATGTGGAGTAGGTGGTTCATCAGGAGGAGTTGCTTTTGGTTTTAGAAATGTTTTAGGCGATAATGTACACGCATTTTTTGTTGAAACAACACATATTCCAAGTTTCTTGATAGGTGCTTCAACAAAACTTCATTCAAACGTTTCGGTTCATGATTTAGGAATCGATGGAATCACTGAAGCAGACGGACTTTCAGTTGCAAGACCTTCAAAATTCTCAGGTTACACAATGGAAACCCTTTTAAGTGGTGTATTTACTTGTAATGATGATGTTTTATTTGAACACTTAAAAAATCTAAATAATTTAGAAGATATTAGAATCGAACCTTCATCATGTGCTTCAATTGATGCATCTGTTGATTTATTCAATTATGAAAATGCTAAAAAATATTTAGAAGATCATAATTTAATGAATAAATTAGAAAATATTACCCATATTTGTTGGGCAACTGGTGGAAATTTAGTACCTGAAGACGTGATGAATGAGTATCTTTCAAAATAGTACCATTTTTTTGAAAAAGTATTAAATTTTTGTAACAATAATGACATTAACAAATTATAAATTCTGTTGTATTATATATACATGGAGTTGATATCACTAACACTTCCTTTAGTCCTCTCTAAAAGAAGTGTTTGTCTAAGGCGGAGTCACCGCCTTCTTAGATACCAGACTATTTAGAGCTGTCAATAGTATAGTGAATTTATAATTTTATCTCTATGGATTACTCTCACCCATATTTATAAATTCATAGGTGACATCGATCGAGTAAATTAAGGAGCCCAAAGCTCCTTATTTATGTTTTAAATTAAAGTTGATACACCATCAACAGATTTTTCCACTAAAATTTTCTTATCTATTTGCTCTTTTAATGTTTCCACATGAGAAATTATTCCTATCAATTTATTATTTTGACTAATATCAAATAATGTTGACATAACCTTTGAAAGTGTATCTCTATCCAGAGTTCCAAATCCTTCATCAATAAACATTGAATTTAATTCAATACCTCCTCTTTGCATTTGAACAACATCTGATAAACCTAAAGCAAGAGAAAGAGCAGCTTGAAATGATTCACCACCTGATAAAGTATTAATATTTCTTTCACTCCTATTATGATGATCTACCACCTCTAAATCCAGCCCCCACTGTTCCATAAGATTACTTGCCTCAGTTTTTCTCTTAAGACTATATTTTTCATTTGTCATTTTATTAAATCTCAAATTTGCATGATATAAAATCTCATCTAAAAATATAGTTTGCACAAAAGTTTCAAATTTAATTCTTGATGTCCCACTTACTTTACCTTTAATAACATCATTTAATTCAAGTATGCTTAAATATTTCTTTTCAACACTCTTAGAATTATCTAAGTTATTTTGTAATTTTTTCAATTGTGTTTTATTAATTTCTAAATTAAAATGAATATCTGACATTGTCATATTTTCATATTTTAATTTAATCTCTAATTCCCTCAATTCAATTTCTAAATCATTAATATCAACATTATATTTATCGTCAAGTTGTAACTTAAGCAGCTCTAATGTTTTTGAAATTTCTGTGTGATTTTTTGAGTATTCCAAATATTTTTCACGAATAACATTTATCTCTTCAGTATAAGTTTTCTTATTCTCCATTAAATCACTCATTTTTTTATCAACATCTACTTCTGACTTATTTCCTAATTTATTAATTTCTTCATTTTTTTGTTCATTCAAGTTTTTAATATTTTGATCAAATTTAATTATATTATCATTTAATTCTTTTAGCTCATACTCAATTTTTTTCTTACTGTCTAAAATATCTTCTTTTTCAATATTTTTTTCTACAATTAATTTTTCGATATTTTCTAAATTTGATTTTTCAATTTTTAATAATTTGTAATCATTATTCAGTTTTTCACTTAAAATTAGTGATTCATTGTTATTTAAATCTTTATATTCATTAAATTCTAAAATTTGATTATTATATATATTTATTGTTTTATCAGAAGAATTTATTTCATTTTTTATATTTTCAAGTTCATTTCGATATTTTTCAAATTCTTTTTTTAACTTATCTACAAATTTTTTATCAGGTAAGTCATCCTTAAACTTAGCTAAATTTGGATGTTCTAAAGATCCACAAACAGGACAAGGCATGCCTTCGTCTAAATTTTTTGCTAAAATACCTGCTTGAGATTCAAAAAATACTTCTTCTGCATCTTCATATTTCGCATGTTTTTTTTTAATAACTGGTTTTAGCTTTTCGTATTCCTTTATTAAATTATCTTTATTTCTTTCCTCTTTTAGCACATTATTTATTATTTCTGTATATTTTTCTAAACTATTAATAGATAATTCTAAATCTTTTATCTTTAATTTATTATCTGATATTTGTTTTTCAACATTTTTATTATTTTTCAAAAAATCATCAATCTCTGAAATCTGATTATTGATATTATATAAAATTTCTTTTTTTAAGCTAATATTTTTAGATATTTTCACATGATTTTCTTGCTCAACTTCTATTTTTTTATTAATATCATTTAATTTAATAAATTTTTCCTTTTCAATATTAAGTTGATTTATTTTTGAATTTATATTTTCAAGATCTTTTTCAATAGTTGATATATTATTATATTTTTCTTTATACTTAATAAAATTTAAATTTATATTTTCAAATTGATCTTCTAATTTTGTAATTTTTTCTTTTGTTAAATTATATGATTCAACTTTTTCAAATAAGTATTTTTTTGAATCAATCACTTTTTGTAATTTTAAAATTTTCTCACTTAATAAATCATATTGTAGTGCATATTTTTCATTTACAGTATTAATATTATTTATAACTTCTTCTATAGATATATTTTTTGATTCCTCAAATTTTTCCTGATTTTCAATATCATATTTAAAATTGCTTAAAATCTCATCTCTAACGCTTTTTAATTCATCTCTTTTTTTTGATATTTCCTTTAATTTATTTGAAATTTCAAACTCTAATTTGTTATATTTTTCCGTGAAAAATATTTTTCTAAAAAGCTTAGACTTTTCTTCATTTGATGCTTTTAATAATTTCATAAAATTACCTTGAGCTAACATCACTATTTGTCTAAACTGAATAGAATCAACTCCTAATAAATTTATAATAAACTGATCAGCTTCTTTTAAATCATCAATTATTTTTCCATCAGAAACTTCCACAATCGTTTTTTTACTACCTTTTGAAGTTAGTCCTTCCCCTCGCTTTTTTTCTCTTTCATATTTTGGAGTACGTCTAATTTTAACTATTTTTCCTTTATATTCAAACTCAAGTTTTACATAAGTTTCAACGCTAGGATCTGAAGCAACAAATCTAATCATGCTTTCATCTCTTTCTCCACCACTTGAATCTCCAAATAGTGCAAATGTTATCGCATCAAAAATAGTTGTTTTTCCCGATCCAGTATTTCCGCTTATTAAATACACTCCATTATTAAACTTATCAAAATCAATACTTATTTTATCCTTAAATGGACCAAATGCTTGCATTGTAAGATTAATTATTTTCATTATCACTCCATATTTTTTCAATTATATCACTCATAATTTTTTTCTTATCTTCAGTTAAATATTTTCCTGTTTTTTGATGATAAAATTCTTCAAAAATTTCTAATGGGCTTTTATTTTTTATAGTTTTTTCTAAATCATCAAAGCTGTCATTTCCATTTGTTTTATTTATATATTTCATTGTTAAAGTATTAGGATATATTTTTCTAATTTTCTGCATTCCATCTAATATATCATCTTCATCTTCTAAAACTAAATGTATATAATCATCTTTATTTTGGTCATTAATTGATTTTTTTATAATATATTCAAATTCCCCTTTAATAGTTCTCATATCCCTAAGAAAATTTATCTTTTTCTCATATATTTCTAAATTTCCCTTTTCCTTAACATTAATTAAAGTAATTGATTTATCATATCCTGTTTCACTTGCCGAATATTTTAAGAGCGATCCAGGATATCTCAACTTCCCATTTAAGAATGATTGTTTTTTATGAATATGTCCCATAGCAATATAATCAAATTTATCATATAGATAATCCGGTACCGCTTCTAAAAGTCCAGCATATATTTCTTCAGATTCCGAAAGTGTAGCATTTAATATAAATTGATGCGATAAAATTATATTTCTTTCTTCTTTATCAATATCAATATTATCCAAAACAATTCTTACTGCATCACTATAGTCATCAACTTTTTCTTCCGGATAAAACTGTCTAACTTGACTTGGCTTGACATAAGGAAATAAATAAAAATTAATTTTTCCATATTTATCATTAAAAGAAATCTTTTGGATTTCCCCACTAAATGGTCTAGATATATATATTTCAGAACTTGATAAAATATCCGATGCAAATGATAATCTTTCTGATGAATCATGATTTCCACTAATAATTAAAATTTTAACATTTAATTTTTTTACTGATGTTATAAAATCATCAAAAACTTTAATCGCATCTGCCGATGGAACAAAATTTTGATATATGTCTCCAGCAATTAAAAGAGTATCTACTATTTCAGATTTTAATAATTTTATTATCTCATTTAAAGCATAAATCTGATCTTCTATCATTGAATAACCATCTACATTTTTGCCTATATGTAGATCTGCTAAATGCATTATCTTCATTTTAACCCCTTTTATATCCTATATGTTGCATAACATTTTCAAATACTGATTCATCAACATTTTCCTTTAATCTTTGAATTTCTGACTTAATCTTCATTTCAGTTTCTACATAATAGTTTTTAGGTAACAATGCTTGCAATACAACTACAGTATCAAATAATCTATTTCTTTTATCTGAAGGCTTAATATTATAAACTTCATGTATAACTGAAAAATATTCAATTGTATTAAATTCAAAATCAAGTATTAAATTATCATGCGCACATATATTTCTTATATCTTTAGCATTTTTTAAAAATGATTCTAATTGTGATGGAGTTAAGTGCCCATCTATATTTTTTTCAATATTCTCTTCAACAAACTTTTGGAATTCATCAGCAATTTTTTCTTTTAATGAATAATCAAAAGTATCATATATATTTATAATATTTCCGAACGTCATAAAATTTACAATAAACCAAAATGGAACAGAATTATATTTTGATAAATAATATTTAATGCTTCTGTTGTAATTTTTCTCTTCTTCAAATTTTTGAATTGATTCTTGCATTCTTTCAATATTTATATTTACGTATTCAATATCTTTAGAATCATAATTTTTCGGATTTAAATATGCCCCTGGTTGAGGATATTTTTCGACAAATTTATATGAAATAATACTTCTTGAAATTCTTTCAATTTCCAACATTGCAGATATCAAAATCTTTTTTAACTCTTTATCAAATTCATGCAAGTCTACTAAATCATTAAAATTTGTTCCTTTTTTATACATATTTGTTTCTTTATCAATTAAAAATTTATATGTACCATTTATTATTTTGTAATAGTTATATCTTAATAAAATATCTTTTGCATATTCCTCGTTTTCTATTACTAATCCTCTGGATTTTAAAATATTAATTTGTTCTTCTATTGTTTTAAAATAACTTGACATAAATCCTCCTTTTACTACATTTTATCATAATATTAAAATTAATCCTTTATTAATTTATATTTGATTAGTATAATAAATATATAACTTAAAAGTGAGGTAAGAAATGCTTTACAATTTAAAAGATAAATACGTAGAATACGAAAATAAAATAAAAATTTGGGCGAATAATTTTTTAATAGAAAATACATTTTCAAAAAATATTTTAAAAAAATTAAAAGATGATAAATTATTTGGTTTTCACAGTCCTAAAGCATATGGAGGATTTGGAAAGGATTATATAAATCAAGTTTTAGCAATTCAGGAAATATCAAAAATTAATCCTAATGCTTCATTTAGTATTATTTCTAATAATTTTTTCATAAATGGATTATTTAAGTATGGAAATTTTAATCAAAAAATGAAGTATTTAAGTCCTGTTGATAAAGGTGAATTAATTGCTTCCATTTTATTGTTAGAAGAAAAATACAATTTAGACTTAAAAAAATCAAAAACAAAAATCGTTAAAAAGGAAAAGTATTTAATACTTAATGGTAAAAAATATTTTTCATATGGTTCAAAAGAAACTGATTTATTTCTTGTTTTAGCTAAAAATGAATCAGGAAACTTATCACTTTTAGTAGTTGAGAAGGATTTAAGTGGAATAGAGATAGAAAAAGATGATAAACATACTTATGTATCGTTTAATAACGTTGAAATCCCTAGAACAAACGTATTAGGAGACTTTAATAGTGGATATGAAATTTGTATTAGTTTGCTTATTGAAAATCACCTTTCGTTAGCAGCACATTATTTGGGTATATCTCTTGATTCGTATGATAAAATAATTTTAGCGCTAACAAAAATAAAAGATTTAAGTAATAATTCAGAAATACTTCAAAATTTTTCTGAAATAAGTGCAAATATTGAAGCAGCTAAACTACTAACATACAGAGCAGCAGAAATGAAATCTAATGGATTAGATACTTCAAAAGAATCTTTATTAGCAAAATCATTTAATGAAAAGTTAGCAGTGGAAATTATAAACCTTGAATTTCTGTTAAATTCTGACAATAAAGAATTAATAAGTAAACTTAGATCTAAAAAAGACATTAACTTTAATAATATTTTTAACTCAGATTTAGAAAATATAAACTTATTAATTACTGATAAAATAATTGAAAAAATCGCATGTGTAGATATTCTAAATAAAAACACAAATGATATAAATATTAAAAAACGTAAATTAATTATTTTAGAAAATAATGATCTTGAAAAAAACGTAGATGAACTTATAAATTATATTTTAGATGATATTAAAAGTTCAAAAATATCTCAAGATTTATATGGTGATATAGAATCTGCTGAAAATATTGTTTCATTTGGGCTAGGTATTGAAGATAGAGATAATATTACCGAAATTGAAAAACTTGCTAAAATTATAAATGCAACAATTGGATGTACAAGACCTATTTCTGAAGAGCTTGAATGGATGCCAAATGATAGATATATAGGTTCTACTGGTAAAAAGTTCAATGGAAATATTTACTTTGCTCTTGGGCTATCCGGTTCAATTCATCACTTAAATGGAATTAAAAATGCAAATACAATAATTGCAATTAATACAGATAGACATGCTAAAGTTTTCAGTAATTGTGATTATGGAATAGTTGCAGACTTAAAAGAATTTATAAATATTTTCTTAAAAAAAATACAAGAAAAATTATAATATTATGATACAATAAAAATAGCATAAAAATATAGGGAGGAAAATATGCATAACGTAAGACAAATAGCAAAAGATACTTGGTATATTGGTGTAAACGACAACAAAACACACAGATTTGAAAATTTACATCCTCTACCAGAAGGTGTTACATACAATTCATACATGATTTTAGATGAAAAAACATGTTTATTTGATACTGTTGAATGGGGATTTGCAGAACAATTCTTAGAAAATATTGAACATTTACTAAATGGTAGAGATTTAGATGTTGTTATTGTAAATCACATGGAACCAGATCATGCTGGTGCATTAGGTGAAATAATGTACAGATATCCAAAAGCTCACTACTACATGACAGCTAAAGCTGTAGAATTTTGTAGAAACTTTGGATTCCCAGTAGATGATGTACCTCATACAGCTGTAAAAGAAGGAGATACATTAAGTTTAGGCAGCCACACATTAACATTCGTTGAAGCTCCTATGGTTCACTGGCCAGAAGTAATGTTCACATATGATATATCAACAAAAGTATTATTCTCAGCAGACGCATTCGGTACATTTGGATTATTAGATGGTAGATTATTTGATGATGAACTAGATTTTGAAAAAGACTTCATGGATCACGCAAGAAGATACTTCACAAATATCGTAGGTAAATACGGTAAACCAGTTATGAATGTTTTAGCAAAAGCTGCAACAATAGAAATAGAAACAATTGCTCCATTACACGGTCCAGTTTGGAGAAAAAATCTAGGCACATTAATTGAAAAATACAAAAAATGGGCAACATACACTCCAGAAGAAAAAGGTGTATTGATCGTTTACGGTTCAATGTACGGACATACAGAAGAAGTAGCTTACTTAATGGCTTCACTATTAGTACAAAGAGGCATTACAAATGTTAAAGTTTATGATGCATCAAAAACACATCTTTCATACATTATAGCTGACGCGTTTAGATTATCTCACATGGTATTCACATCAGTAACATACAACATGACACTATATCCAACAGTTCATGCATTAATTCAAGATATGAAAATGTTAAATGTACAAAATAGAGACGTTGCAATCATTGAAAATGGTTCATGGGCATCAAGAGCTGGTAAGATTATGTTGGACGAATTTAATTCAATGAAAAATATGAATGTTTTAAATCCTGACATGTTAAGTTTCTCATCATCATTAGATGAAACAAAGAGACCAGAATTAGAAAAATTAGCAGATCAAATTGCTGAATCAGTAAAAAATAAAGAATTATAATAAAAATAAAAACTTCCATCGCCAATAATGCTTACTTTTAATCAAGCAGCAAATTCGGCTATTGGAAGTTTTATTTTTAAATATATTCATAACTAGCATTTGCTTTTTATCTATTTAAATTTACGAAAGCAGATAGATATCTTGTTTTAACTATTTCTGTCCGTAAAATTTTGTATCAATTATGTAAAAAAGCAAACGGATTACCTGATTTATACATTCTTGTCCGTAAAATTTTGTTATTTATTTGTACAGAGCAGACAAATTACTAATTTTTTCAATTTTTATCCGTAATTTTTGGTACCCAATTGCTATAAAAGCAGACAGATTTAGCTTTGTGCCTCATTTTATCCGTAATTTCCTGTATTTACCTAAAATAAAAGCAGACAAATTCAGCTTTTTCACTTATTTTGTCCGTAATTTCCAATTTCTACTGTAATAAAAGCTAACAAATTTTTACCTAATTTCTTCTCCATTCAATGCTTCATTCGGAAGCGTAACTTCACCATTAACCTTTTTAACTTCTGATATATTTAACTCTATATCTTTGTTATAAACTTTAATTTCCTTAATTGAATAATTTGATGCATCTACTTTAATTTCAACTTTGTTATCTTCATTAAATACCTCATCTTTTTTTAATGGATCTTTTTCAAAATCTCCTGCTAATTCTTCTTTAATTTTTAATAAATTTGTAGATAGCACATAATTAGAACTTTCCTTTAAAACTGTAAATACCTTACGTTCAAATAATTGATTTATTGAAGTTAAGATTTTATCCTCATTTGTTTTACCTGATATTTTTGATTGGTCTAACATTTGAGTTAAATCTTGTTCAGTTTTATTCCATTGACCAAACATATTTATATAAAACTTAACACTATTTAATTTAGAAAAATCAAAATAAACTGAAGGACTAAAATTTTTATTTTGTAAATTAGCAAATACCTTCTTATTTGAATCAATTTTCAAATCCGCTTTTAAATCATCCTCAATATTTTTTATCTTCTTATTTTTTTGTTTTAAACTTAAATTCGCTTCTATCATCTTATAATCTTTATAATAATTCATCACATTTTGTTGGATTTGTTTTGGCGTCTTTTGACCAAATACACCACACGAAGTAAATAAAACTGTAAACACAACCAATAATAAACTTAATTTTTTAATTTTTTTCATAATATATCCTCCCTATTTACTCATATGTTATTATAATGTTCTCATATTTACAATTTTCTAACAAAAATGTAATTATATAAAAATAAGAGTTTGCTAATACGATTTAAACTCCCTAAAATAAAGGATAAAATCTTAAGCAAACTCTTAATATTAAATTTCTCCTAATTTCACTGAAATTTCTTCTATTTCTGAAATTAAAGATCCAATGTATGCTACTGTGTCTTTTAATGGAGTATCTGTTGATACATCAACTCCAGCTAATTGAGCTAATTCTTGAGGTGATTTTGATCCACCAAGTTTTAAAACTTCTTTCCATTGATTTGCAACTTCTTGACCTTCTGCTCTTATCTTTTTAGAAACTTGTGTACCGATTGTCAGTCCTGCTGAATATGTGTATGGATATAGTCCCATGTAATAGTGTGGTTGTCTCATCCATGTTAATTCTGATCCGTCTACAAGTTCAACTACATCTCCCCAAAATTTTTCCAATGTTTCCTTGAAAATGTTATTTAAGATTTTAGCATTAACTTGTCTACCTTCATCAACTAATTTATAAACTTCTCTTTGATAATATGCTTCTAACAAGTGTGTTACAAAGTTGTGATAGTATGTCTTTGCAACCATTTGAGATAACACCCATCTCTTCATTCTTAAATCATTTTCCTTCTCTGCCATATTTAACAAGTGATTTTCAACGATTAATTCATTTGTTGTTGATGGTGCTTCAACAAAATACATTGAAGGATCTGAATTTAAGATACTTTGGTGTTCGTGTGTCAATTGGAAGTGTCCAGCGTGTCCTAATTCGTGAGCTAAAGTCATCACATCTGACATATTTTCATTAAATGACATCAAAATGTATGAATTTGTGCCATATGGTGATGCACAAAATGCCCCTGTTGATTTTCCTTCACTATCTACATAGTCAATCCATCTATTTTCAAAGGCTTCTTTCATTATTGATAAATAGTCATCTCCAAGAATTGATAATCCTTCTAAAACATATTTTTCAGCTTCTTGATATGAAACTTTCTTTGAATAATCTGGATCTACTTCCATTTTTAAGTCAGAATATTTTAAAGTATCTAATTGGTGGATTCTTTTTAGGATACTTGCATATTTTCTCATATGTGGTGCAAGCTCTTCCATGATTACATCCATTTGTCTATTGTATAATTCTTTTGAAACTTTTTGACCACTTAATAAATAATCAAATACTGAATCATATCCTCTTAATTTTGAAATAATCTTTTCTTTTTGAACTTGTGTGTTGTATACTGAAGCTGTTGTATTTTCATATTTTCTTAACGTTTTTGAAAATGCTTCAAATGCATTTCTTCTAACTTCTGTATTCTTATCATATTCCAAGCTTCCTTCAAATTTGTTATATGTCAAGGAATGTTTTTCACCATTTGCTTCAAAATCCGGGAATGCAATATCCTTAAATTTTGTTTCTCCATATAGTCTATATGGAGCGCTTAGTATTGGTGATAAGCTCTTCAATGCTTTTTCAACATCAGGACTTAATGTATGTGCTTTTTGTTCCAAAATATCTTCGATGAATACCTTAAAATCATTTTCTTTTTTTGCTTCTTCCAAAATTTCTGTATCTAATTCTAAAATTTCACTTTCATAAAAACTCAACATTGCATCATATTCTGCAAATACTTGATATAGATCATTTGCTCTATTTTCAGCTTCTTCATCAAGTGTATTGGCTTCAACTGGTAAAGTTGCATAATGATTAATCTTTGAAGCTATCTCTGAAAATTCGATCATATCTCTTATTGATTGAGATAATATTTCTAATGAATTAATTTTTCCTTTATAATTTTCAACAAATTTCAAGATTAAATTTTTATATTTTTCTACTTGTTGTTCATATTCTTCAACTGTTTTATAAATCAAAGAAATATCCCATGTTTGTTCGATTTGTACATCTTCTCTTTTCATAATTTTCTCCTATTCCTCAATATTATTTTATTATATTTTAACATAAAAAATAAAGAGATTAGATAATTTTATTCTAATCTCTTGTTTAATTATTTTTTTACAGCATTCCAGATAATTTCAAACAATATATCTTCCTGTAAAACATTTTAATACTTCTTTATTTTCATATTTACCAAATCTTTTTCGATAAATCACTACATATTTACCAAATCTAAATAAAAAAGAGATACAAACGTTTAATTTCCGTCTATATCTCTTATTATATAATTATACTAATTTCAAGAATTCTCTTGTTCTTTCAAATTTTGGATTTGTAAACATTTCTTCTGCTGGTAAATCTTCTAAAATTTTACCTTTTTCCATAAATACTACTCTATCAGAAACTTTTCTTGCAAATTCCATTTCGTGTGTAACTACTATCATTGTAAAACCTAAATCAGCCAATTGCTTCATTGTATTTAATACTTCTCCAACCATTTCTGGATCAAGTGCTGATGTTGGCTCATCAAAAAGTAAAACTTTAGGTTCCATTGCCAATGCTCTTGCAATTGCAACTCTTTGTTTTTGCCCACCAGAAAGTTGTGATGGTTTTGCATTTTGAAAAGCATTCATTCCTACTAAATTTAAGTAATACTTTGCTTTTTCTTCAGCATCTTTTTGACTTTTATTTAGGACTTTAGTTTGTCCAATTATACAATTTTTCAAAACATTCATATTGTCAAACAGGTTAAATTGTTGAAATACCATCCCTAAATTCTTTCTATGTTTATTATGGTCGATATTGTTATCTAAAATATTTTGACCTTCAAATATAATTTTGCCAGAATTTGGTTCTTCAAGGAGATTTAAGCATCTCAAAAGTGTAGATTTCCCAGACCCTGAAGATCCAATAATTGTGATTACTTCACCTTCATTAACAGAAAAATCAATACCTTTTAATACTTCATTTTCTCCAAATGACTTGTGAATATTTTTTACTTCTAATATACTCATATTTCCTCCTAATTACTACTACTTAACACATCGTGTTCTATTTTCTTGTATGAAGAATTTCCTCTCAAATATCTTTCAAGTAAGTGCAATAGTGATGTTATGCTCAATGTTAATGCCAAATATATTACTGATGTTATGAAATATGTTTGGAAGAATTTAAAATTTGCACCAGCTATTGATTTTGTTGAGAAAAATAATTCTTGTACCGATATTACGTTAAGTACTGATGTATCCTTTATGTTAACTATAAATTCATTTCCTATATTAGGAATGATATTTCTAAACACTTGTGGTAAGATTACATAAATCATTGTTTGTAAGTGATTCATTCCCAAGGCTTTCGCTGCTTCAACTTGTCCTTTATCGATAGAATTGATTCCTCCTCTTACAACCTCAGCCATATATGCTCCTGTATTTACAGATACAATTATGAATGCTGATGCCATTGGAGACATATTTATATTATAAAATAGCTGTAAACCATAGTAGAATAACACAGCTTGTACCATCATTGGAGTACCTCTTGTAACTTGAACGTAAATATTTGCTATTAGTTTCGCTATATTTACAAGAATGTTTAAGATTACATTTTTCACTTTTGGAATTGTTTTTATTATACCAACTAACATACCGATTAAAAGACCAATAATTGTACCTATTAAAGATATTAAAATCGTATTAATTGTACCTGAAATAAATGAAGCTTTGTTATTTACAGCTATATCCCAAATACTTTCTTCTGGTACTTTCCCTAATTGTATATTAATTACATTGTCCATTATTTTTTCTTTTTCTTCTGAACTAATTTCTGCAAGAATTTTATTCATAGGAGCTAGAAGTTCTGAACCTTTTTTTAAGCCAATTGCTATGGACGTATCTTCTGGATTTGTCTTAAATCCTGGATTTAATTCAATATATTTGAAAGCTTTATTAGAGTTTTCAGCTGAAACCCCTTCTGGTTTTTCAGCTACATATGCATCAACTTTTCCACTTTCAACAGCTACCCTCATCGCTGAAAAATCAGTCATCGGCTTTCCATGATTTACCCCTGGAATTTGGTCAATTACTGTGTCATGGAATGTATTTAATTGAGCAACTATATTTGCTCCATTTAAATCATTAATACTTTTTGCATTTGAGTATTTTCCACCATTTTTAGTTACCAATATTAGCTTTGATTCATAATAATTTTGTGTAAAATCTAATTCTTTTTTTCTTTCAGCGGTAGGACTCATACCTGCTATAATTGCATCAATTTTCCCTGATTGAACAGAAGGTAATAATCCATCCCACTCTGTTTTAACTACCACAACATCCATCCCTAATTTATTAGCAATTATTTTTGCAATTTGAACATCATATCCATTTGCATATTCACTTGATCCTTCTATCTGCACTGCTCCATTTGAATTATCCTTTTGAGTCCAATTAAATGGAGCATACGCAGCTTCCATTCCAACTCTTAAAACTTTTCTATTACTAGCATTTGTATTAATAGTAGGAATAAACCCTAAAACTGTAACAAATAAAAGTAATAATGTAAAAACTCTCTTTCTCATTTTTCCTCCAAAAAATATATTTATTTAGTTCAGATAGATAATCTTTCGATTTAAACTAAAAAACACCTCGTCCCGTCTTTCGACTTAGGACGAAGTGCATAAACTCCGTGTTACCACCTAAATTTGTATATATTTCACAATATATACCTTAGCAAGTACTATCATACTCCTTTGCTATAACGTGCAAACCACGTCGCCTCATCAACTATTATATCCGAAACGCTGCTCAAAGTCTTTATTTTTTATATCTTTTATTGTCTACTTTCACCTTACTAGACTCTCTGTAAATAAAGAGGATATAAATACTCTTCTTTTCTCTGCATTTAATAAACATATATTAACAATTTATATTTTAAATGTCAACTATTTGTTATATTTTCCATTCCAATTTAGTAAAATTTCTCTTAAATTAGCTGAAATAGCTGCATCTGAATAGTCACTTTGTATTAAAAACATAAATGGTTTTTCCCCTAAAATAAATCCTAATTCTAGATTGTATCCATATTCATAACTTCCAACAAAACCCATGAAATTGTCTAAGTTTAACTTATACACACTATCATAATGCTGTGCAGAATTAATAATATTAATATAAGTGTTTGGATAAAATGATTCTTTATCTTTTTTACTTAAAGCTAAATTTAACATCTTAAAAATATCTTCAATTTTCATTTCATTTTCTTTACTTATTAATATTTTATACTTATTATTGGCGTATGTCTTCCAGTCTCCATTTACATTTTTATTTAATGTTTGTAATACTAATTTAATTCTCCAATCGCCACCTTTTATAATCATATCACTAATCAAATCCTGTAATGTTATAGATTTTTTTTCATCTTTTTCTACAAATTTTGATATATCAATATTCATACTATAATCTAATTTTTTTTCTTTATATAAATCTTCAGCAATCATTGAAATTATAAAAACATTATTATTTCTCATAGGAATCAAATTAGTTTCGCTAATTTTTATAATTTTTTTATCTTTATCATTTAAATTTTCATATGCTATATTTACATTTTTTTTATTCAATTTTTGCGTATCTATATATGAATTAATTTCAGTAATCAGCACATTTTCTGCATTTTTTATAACATTTTCAATCTTTTTTATTAAAGCCTCAGCAGTTTCATTACTTTTTTCATCATTTTTCAAATTTTTGGCAGTAGTAATTATTTCATTTGTACTCTTTTTATTATCTGATTTACTTGCCAAATTACCTTTAACACTAAATATTTTAGTGATAATAAATAATACTAAAATTATAAATAATACTAGAATAGAAACAAAAATTGAAATTTTTTTATAATTGTATTTTACATTTCTATTTCTTTTTCTATATCTTTTATTTCTTTTTTCAATTAATAACTTTTCTTTATCATCTCTTTCCATATACACCTCATCAAAATTATAACATATAATTCTAGATTTTTATAACTTACAGCTTTATGGTATAGTATTAATATATGAATTTGACATAAAAATATGAAAGGGAAATTTATGAAAAAATTAAAAAATTTTATTAGATACTTTATAAAACTTATGAGTGTAAGTGAATCAGATTTAGCATCAACATTTTTAGCTTATTATCTATTACTTTCATTCATTCCTCTACTTGCTTTTCTTTCTCAAGTTTTGGTTTATGTTACACCAAATTTTGAATCATTTATTTATGATCTTATGAAAAGTTTACCAAATGATGTCAATAAAATATTTATGCCTATAGTAAAAAGTATTTTTAATGGACAATCTTCTTCTTTATCTTTAATTGCTATTGGATCATCCATTTGGTTAGGTTCAAGAGGTTTTTTAGGTTTAATTAAATCATTAAATAAGATATTTGATGTTAATACAGAAGGTAAAATTCCATATTATGAAGTAATTTTTTCAGTATTTTATACAATAGGTTTCATGATAGTCATTGGATCTTTATTACTATTTTCCGTATATAATGAAAAGATACTATCTATTTTTAAAAGCTTTACAGATAATATACTTATAATTAACAATATTTCTAATTTTCTAATAGATGGAATTGGATATTTAATGCCTATGATTATTTCCATAGTATTATTTGTATTTTTTTATAGATATGCTCCATCATTTGAAAAAGGAAAAAGAATTTCGTTTAAGCTATCACTTATCGGTTCTATTATAGCAACTTTAGGTATAGGATTAATTACCTTTTTCTATAAATTCACAAATGATACTTTACAAAGATCTCCTAGCTATTATGGATCCTTGGGAAGTATATTAGTAACATTAGTGTGGTTGCTAGGTATTTGCCAAATTATTATTTATGGTGCAGTATTTATAAAAACTTATAAAGATGTTATTATAGAAAATAAAACTATAAAATATTTAGAGGAAAAAGTTAAATGCAAAAGAAAAGCTTAAAATTCAAATTAAAATTATATGCATTATCATTATTAATAATTTTATTAATATTACTAGGAGTAGCATCAGCGTTTTTAGTGAATTATGCTCTTGCAAAAAAGGGCGATGGTAAGAATAGAAATGTAAAAACAAACATAGTTTCAATAAATAATAAAGATAATTACAAAAAACAAAAAGAATTAACTAAAGAATTCTTAAATACAAATAAAGAAAAAGAAGCAGAGATAACATCAAATGATAATTTAAAATTAAAAGGGTACTATTTTGAGAACAAATCAGATAAATGGGTTATTTTACTTCATGGTTACAGAACAAATCATACCCATAATTATGATTATGCTCAAAAATATTTTGAAAATAAATATAATATACTAAACCCTGATTTAAGAGCATCCGGAAACTCTGAAGGAAATTATGTTGGAATGGGTTTTTTAGAAAAAAATGATATTTTACTATGGATTAATTGGATAATAGACAAAAATCCTAACGCTGAAATTATTCTTCATGGAATGTCTATGGGGGCGGCTACAACAATGATGGTTGCGGGAGAAAACACTCCAAAACAAGTAAAATTATTTATTGAAGATTCCGGTTATACAAGTGCATGGGATATATTTTCATCAGAATTAAAACTTAGATTTAATTTACCACAATTTCCTATAATGTATACATCAAATTTATTTTCAGGAATAATGGCTGGATACAAGTTTAGTGATGCTTCTGCAATAGATGCTGTAAAAAAATCCTCAAAACCAATATTATTCATTCATGGTGATAAAGATGATTTTGTACCATTTGAAATGATGAATAAACTTTATGAAGCCAAAACTAATGGTGTTAAAGACAAATTCGTATCAAAAGGTGCAGGTCATACTAAATCTATTTATATTTCAAATAGAGAATACTGGAATAAAGTATTTGATTTTATAGAAAAAAATAATTGAAATAAGGGGTTGTTACAAAAATAAAAGATAGCCTTTAAATTACAAAAATTTAATAAAAATATAAAACAAGAAAATATAAACAAAAAAAGCTATTACAAAA
>NZ_JBFNGB010000003.1:0-105287 GCF_046035835.1 Helcococcus bovis | reverse complement strand
CATGTGACATCGATGTCATTGTAAAACGAAAATAATTATATTAATATAGGGGTGTAAGTTATAATTTACAAGAAAAAAATTCAGTTAAGGAGAAAAATGAAAAAAAGAAAATTATATTGCGTTTTAGGGGTGGGAATAATTTTTATTATACTATTTTCGATTTTTACGCTTAAATCTAACTTGAAATCTAATTTGATTGAAAGAACAGGAGTTAAATTACCTATAGATTCAAAAGTTACAGAAGTATTTTCTTCTAGAGATAGTTTTTTAGGAGATGGTAATAGATTGTTAAAATTAATTACAACTTCTAAAAAATTGGAAGGTACTGATTTAATAAAAAAAGAAAATAATATGATTAATCATATTGAAAAAGACATAGTAAAAAGAATTATTACTGAATCAAAAATTAATTTAAAATTAGATAAAATGCAATATTTAAAAACTATCGAAACATCAGAAAAAGGATATACATTAATTATTATGTATAATACAGAAGAAGATATTTATTATTTGTTTGAAAATAAAATTTAGGAGAATATATGTTTAAAATATATAGTAAAAGAAATTTAATATGACTTATTTTTGCTTTTGTTTTGTTGATTTTTCCATCAGGTGCATTTGTAAAAGCAAGTAATTCAGAAGGGGATATAGAGATTATAAAAAATGAGTTAGAAAAAAAATGGGACAAGTGTTGAAACAGAATTAAGGAAAAATATAAAGTATTATCAAAATTTATTAGCATTGAACTTTTTATCTCAGTATGAAAAAGATAAAGTAAACAGTATTATAAATTCATTAGATGATCAAATTAAAAGTTATAACACTAACCGAGATTATAGATTTAAGAGTGCTAATAATTTTATATACTCAAGTGCTGTTTCTGCTGTAATTGCATGGTTTAATTATCAAGGATATATTTTGTCAGCAGAACTTTTAACACATGCAAAAGAAAATAATGAAATTGATTCTTTGTATATCCCTATACATGGTGATAGAGTGACAAGCTCACGAGTATTTAAGAATATTCATAGATCTTCAAGTTTTTCTGGTAAAGCAGAATTTCCTAATATAGGTGGAACGATTGAAAAAGATTTGTATTATGCAATACACGGATTCACTTGGACGAAACATGACTATGGAAAGATAACAATAACTGACAGATATGACTTTGATAATGATAAAAGTTATTATTCAGGAATTCAGAATGTAGCTGTAAAAACAATGTACGAAGCTCAAAGAAGAGGAGTTATAGTTCCATTTGGAATTAAGATATCTAAATATTATAGAAATAAGTAGATATAAATAGTTTAATTAATTGCAACGTATGTAGAGTATAAAATATTATAAATAATATAAAAAGAGCTGTTGAAATAGAAATTATATTGATTTTAATAGATCTTTTTTTATAGAGGCTGATATGCTAAAACTAGAACTTAAAAAATTACATAAATCAAAGTTAATATTATTTACTATTTTATTCGCTATTATTATGTCATTTTATGTAAATTATAGATCTAATAATATTTTAGAATTAAGTCATGAATATAAAGTATCAAAAGTTCCAGGAGATACCATTTTAATTGCTAATGCAAGAAAAAATGATTTTCTTTTTCTAAAAAATTTAGAATATATAACTAGGCTAAATGAAATTATAGATAATAATCATTACTCTAAATATTCAGAGCTTAATCATTTTATGTTAAATATAGATAAAAAGACATTTAAGGAAAAATTTGATATAAGTAAAAAATTTTATAAATTAGATTACAATTTATTAACAGAGGTATTAAAATTTTATAAGGATTATAAATTAGAGTTAAAAGATAAACTAGAAAAAAAAGATGTTAATTATGCTGTTTTGGAAATGGAATATCTAAAAAAAAATGATATTCCTAGAAATAATAGTTTTTTAGAACATTTGTCAACAAATTACGCAAGAAGAATCATATATAATAGTAAGATAATATTTGGTATACCATTTTTAGTATTTGCGATACTAATATTTTATGGGATTTTAAGCAAGGAAATGGAAGATGGTACGATTAATCTATTGAAAACTCAACCTATAGATTATAGAAAATTAGTTATTTCAAAATTAATTTCAATGAATTTAATTTCCATAATATATTTGTCATCCTTTTTTATATTTTTTGCATTAATATGTTTTGCTCAAGGAATTAATTTAGGTGGATTTAGAGAAATATATAGAGTATTTCATGAAGGGTTAAATCCAAAATATATTTTAGCTTATAATCTTTTGCCATTAATTTTATTATTATTTTTTACAATTATGAATTTGATGTATTCAATAATATTATTTGTAAATTCAATATTTAGAAGTAAGCAAGTATCATTGGCTCTGTTAGTTACTTTATTTGGATTGAGTTTCACGTTTACAGAAAATATTGAAGGTTTAAAAACGGTATTTAATCCTATATATGTAATGGATTATATTAGAACAATTAATGGAAAAATTTTTTCGACGATATCAATATCGGGACAATATGAATATAAAGAATTGTATAGTAGTAACTTTTATTTTTTAGGTATATTTATTTTATTCACAACAATATTAATTTTAGCAACAATTTATATACTTAGATATAATTTTAAGTTTAATAAGGTTCAAGATAAAATTTATATTAATAAATATAGTGTATTTAGATTTGAAGTAAGGAAAATAACTAATAATCAAAGTTTTTTAATTTATTTATTAGCAACATTAATTTTAATATTTTCTTTACACTTTTTTGAGAAAAACAAAGCTATAAATATTAAAAATTATAAAATAGGAGAAAATGGAGAGATAAAAGAAATAGTAGAAGAAGTTAAATTAGAAAAGAATAGAATAGAGGCTAGAGGTGAAAGTATAAAAAATATCAATTTGAGTGATATAAACTCTTCATTTTATGCTTTAGCAAAAACACAAGAAAATCATATAAATAATATGATAGCAGGATATAAAAAAGGAGATTCTAGCTTATTTTATAACTCTCAAAAATGGCTTGATATATTTAGATCAACTCACTATAATACTATGTTTATTTCTAAACAAGATTCACTACCATTTAATACTTTTGAAAATGAAGTATTAAGTGATGTGTCTATAAAAGATAAAGTAATACCTATAACAAAAAGTGATTTTAAATTTTCAGAATATCAAATTTTTAATTCTAATTTGATAGAAAAACAAGTTAGAAATCAAGAAAGATATGGAACAAATTCAGGTGTATATACCATATACAGAATGTTAAAATATCAAGATTTAGATATAATATTTTTAGGGATTGTAATGTTTATGATACTTCATGGGTATGTATCGGAAAAAGAAAATGGAAATCAGCTAAATATGATATATACACAACCCTTAAATAGATTTAAATATAATATTACAAAAGTTTTTTCACAAACATATGTATTAGCGATTTTCTGTTTTGTAGTATTTGCATTTGCAATATTAAACGGTGTTATTACAGAAGGATTTGGAGAAATAAAACAACCTGTAATTCACTATTTAACATATTTTAAGAAATTTAATATCCCTGAAGAAAGATTAAATGCAATAAAAACATTTACGACTATGCCAATTTGGCAGTATCTAACAAAGACATTTATAGTAATGATATTGCAAGGATTTTTAATATCATCAATAGCAACATTATTTTCAATATACACAAAGAGTAAAAATTTACTAATTGCTATGACATCGGGATTTATATTAACAGGTGTGATTTTAACAAATTTATTAAATGTAAATATCGTAAAGTTATATAGTCCATTTAGCTATTTATTTGCAAATAAAGTGGCAGATAATTCGGTAATGATAAGAAATGTAATAATCGGTGGGAACTTTGTGACAAGTGTGATGGTCTTAACTGTATGGAGCATAATATTTATGATAATTGGAAGCATGATAGTTAATAAAAGGAAACAAAAAGTATAAAGTATGGTTGCTACAACTTATAAGTTTACAACTATTTATAAGTTGAAATCGAATTTAGACACTAGCTGTATACTTTACGGATAAAAACCTTATTTTTAACAATTTTGTTTGCTGTGCTTGTAAAATTTTACGGATAAAAATAGATGTTTGGTGGATTCTGTCTGCTTTTAGCTATTTATTTTTCATTCTTACTTAAAATTTACGGACAAAAAGGTCTAACTTTAGATTTTTGTATGCTTATTTTAGCAAAATAGTAAAAATTTTACGGACAAAAAATAGAAAATTAAAAAATGAGTCTGCTTTTAATTATTAAGAAAATGTAACAATATTTGAACTGAAACTTTAATTTATTTCTTAGCTTGATTTTATCAAGATGTAACAACTAATAAGTAGAGAGAGTTTCGATTAGAAATTATACAACTAATATCTTGTACCATATTGAGAGAATATTGTTAGTTCGACATCTTTCGATTAGAAATTATACAACTAATATATTACAAATAGTTTGAGATAAAAATAAAACATGTGGTTTTAATTATAAAATTATTATGCGAGGAGAAATTATGTCAATTTTAAAATTAGAAAATGTAACAAAAAAATTTGGAAAACAGGAAGTGCTTAAAGGAATTAACATGCATATTGAAAATCCCGGTATTTATGCTGTTATAGGACCGAATGGGGCAGGAAAATCTACTTTATTTAATGTAATTTCAAACTTATTGAAACCCAATAGTGGTGAAATCGAAGTTGTTGGAAAGAAAAATACGAATTCAGATATATTTTTTGAAGTATCTTTTTTAAAAGATAATAGAGTTTTATATGACTATTTGACAGGATATGACCATTTAGCATTTATTAAAACAGCACAAAAATTACCGAAAGAAAGAATAGATGAGGTTGTTGAAAAATTACAAATAGCCCATTATATGAATAAAAAAACCGGAGACTATTCATTAGGAATGAAACAGCATTTACTAATTGCGATGGCAATGATGAATAAACCGAAACTTATGATACTTGATGAACCTTTGAATGGGCTGGATCCTACATCGGTAATTAAAGTAAGACATCTATTAAAAGAATTAGTAGAATCGGGAACAGCTATATTAATTTCATCACATACATTAAGTGAAATAGACTTATTGACAGATCAAATAATGTTCTTGAAAGATGGTCGAATAGTAGAAGAACAAATGGATTTAATAAAAGACAATATTTATGAGTTATCATTAACAAAAGAATCAGTAGAAAAACTTAAAGATTATCAAATTAAGGGATTAAATTATGAACTAAATCAAGATAAAATGATTGCGAATATTGGAATAAATAAAGTTTCATATCTAATAGAAAAATTAGAAGATGAAAATATAGAATTTACAGATATTACAAAGAAAAAAGTTGGTTCAGAAGAAAGATATATGAGAATGTTTCCGGAAGAAATGGAGAAAATTAGAAGATAAAATATTTACAATATAATTATTTTAAATTAAAAAAATTATTTTTTAGATATATAGAAAATTGTTTTATTTTGAATAATATCTGATTTGTACCCAAAATAAAAATAGGTATGATAATAAATGTTGATGTTAATTGCTTTAATGATATTATTTAATTTAAAATTAATTTTTTTATTTAACATACAACGAATAAAATTATATAAAATATTTTAAAATATGACATCGATGTCATTGAATTTAAGTTTTAATTATATTAATATTTATTTGTAAGTTATAATTTACAAATATATAAATTAAAAAAGGAAGGTAAAAAATGAAGAAAATTTTTAATAATTTATTATTTGCAAGTGTGTTAATTACATTGATGTATTTATCAAACTATAATACTTATGCATATACATGGACAGACCCTTATAATAGTGATAAAGAGATTTTTGGAGAATTGAAAAAAAATAGTTGTACTCATTTTCCTATACATAAAATTGTTAATAAGTACTACAATTCGCAATCTGAAGCTAATTTAGCACCAGATACTATTACCTATATTCCTGATGAGGGATTAGGATTATTTAAAGGAAAATTAAATAAAATAAGAGTTCAATATATTAGTCCTGGAAAATATGTAGCAATTTATGAAGGATATGTTTGTCTTCAATAGTATAGAATAAAATTAATAATTTACTACTAAATTATGATTATTATAAAATTATAGTATGTATTGAAAATGTATTATAATTAAGATAGTTAAACAATCATAATCATCATCAGTTATATGATTATGATTGTTTAACATTAAAAAAACATTAAATAAGAGGTAACGATGATATCGTTTGAACTAAAAAAAATATGGAAACAGAAAAAGATAATTGCGATTATTTTATTTGCTATTTTGATATGTATATATTCATTTCTATCAACAAAGTATAATTATGATTATAGACATAAGCAATATAGAAATGAAGGAAATTATTCTACTATTCAATCTGCAATTCAAAATAAATACAAGGATGTATTGCTAAGTCTATCTAAAGCAAAAAGGGATGAAATAAATAAAGACACAGATTTATTATGGTATTTTATGTTTAAAAAATATGATAATTCAAAAAATATTGAAAATAATAAAAAATCTTTTGATGAATTTGTTAAAATTAATCAAAAAATGTATGAAAAATATGATTTAAAACTTTCGGAAAATGCTAAATCTAATTTTGAATGGCTTAAATTTGATAATCAAAAATCAATTAATAATGAATCAAATTCATTAATAGCACCTTATAAATATAAAACAATAAATATTTCAAGAATTTTTATAGATAATTCAGACATAATATTAGGAATACCGGTATTTATGGTTTTTATTTTATTATTTTCAGGAATAATTTCTGATGAAAATGAACATAATACTAACTCATTTTTACAAACACAGCCCATAAATAGACATAAGTTAATTTTTTCAAAATTTTTAAGTATATTACTTATGAGTTTTTTGTATTTAGTTGTAGCTTTAATAATAATTTACATAATTTATGGAGTTAAATTTAGGATACCAATTGGAAATTTTAATGATTTATACAGGGTATTTGATATTGGTAATGCAACTTCACATATATTAGCTAGAGATTTATTATTTAAGATATTTTTAGCGTATATGATTATGATGTCATTTATAAGCTCTTTCATTATTTTTATAAGTACTAGAGTTAAGAGTACTATGAAAACTTTAGTTATCTTATTTGTAACAATAATCTTATTAACAGTATTTACAAATAGATATGAAATTTTACAAAATAATTATAATCCAATATATATGATGGATTATGCTACGATTTTGAATGGAAATTATACAGAAGAGGTGAAAGGATATGAAAAAATTCTTAACATTTCATATAGTTCGGGGATTTACCCATATTTAATATATTTAGTTTTATCAATAATATTTTTATTACTGTCTATGATAAATGTGAAAGAAAAATATACAGTAAAAAGTAAAAAAGATGTAAAGATTAAAAATAAAAGTATTCTTATTTATGAAATAGAAAAAATTATAAAACAAAAAGAATTTAAGGTTGTAAATATAGCTTTACTAACATTAATTTTGAGTATATTTTTTATAAATTTTGAAAGTAATAATAAAGAAATAAGAAGCCTTATAAGTAATGAATACGGTAAATTACAAGAATCTAAAGTAAATGGTATTGAAGAAAAGTTTAGAGAGTTTCAAAAAACAATTGATGAAGGTAAAGATATGGATGGCTCTAAACAATATTACATTACTTATACAAAAAGTAGATTAGATAGAGGTAAATTTTTAAGAGATATTTATACAAATCAGCATAAAGGTTTTGTAAATAATAATAGTGAATTATACTATTCAAATTTAATTTTGCAATTAAAAGATCGTTTTGGAATGATGCCAATGTCTGAATATCCCAGACAGGCAAATCCTTATACTACTGCACCGTTAGATTCAGATGCCACATATTATGAATCTTTAGCAAGAGCGCAATATGCAATTGAAAATAATGTAAAGCCTATTTTAACAAATTATACATTTTCAGCATTTGAAACATTTAAGACACCTAAAATTGAAAATGATATTAAATCAGAATTATTTCCAAAGTCAAATGCTTCGTTTCAGTTATTGCATAGAGGTTATAGTTTAGAAAATTTAGATTATATATTATTAGGATTTTTAATTATTGCTTGTATGGGAGCTTATACTTATGATAAAGAATATGGAAATCAAATTGAATTTATGTATACTCAGCCGATTAGTAAATATAAGTATTTAGTATATAAATTGTTAAGTATAATAATTGTGTCGGTAGTTTTGATATTAGGATTTAATGCGATTATTATTTTAATAGGCTTAGTTGCAGAAGGGATAGGAGCATATAATTATCCTATTATTCAGTATAATAAATTATTGGAAAATTTTGTAGCAATTAAAGAGAATCAAAGAGATTATTTTTCAATAATTCCTTTATGGTTATATATATTAAAAAATATATTTATGCTAATTTTACAAGTAGGATTTATTTCTTCTATATCTATATTTTTATCTAATATATTTAAGAAAAAATTAAATGTTATCATATTTACTTTTATAATTTTAGTAGCAGGTGTTATTTTATCAAATTATATTCCTGAAATGTATAAAGCATTTTCACCATTTAATAGCTTATCGGCACATGTTATTTCTGATGGTAGTATAATAATAAACAAGATTAAAAATGGATCATATCTATTTAGTTCAATAAGTTTAATATTAGGTTTAATAATATTTAACTTGTTTAATTTATTGATTATAAAGAAAAATAGATAGTATGAAATAAATTTTAATCAAAATTTGTATCTTATATTGAGAATGTCTGATTTTTTGAAAGACATTAAAAACTTTTAAGAAAGATCAATTCATAAAAATAAAAAGCCACTTAGATATCTTTGTTGGATTTATATATCCAATAAATAAACGTCTTAAGTGGTTTTTTTCTATTTTATTAATCTTTAAATTTCATGCACATTATTACCAACATTTGAAATGATAAATTCTGCATCTAAACCTGTTTCTTCTTTGTATCTTGGACCGACATAAGCCTTAAATTCTTCAATTTTATCGGATTTAACAATGGCTATACCACAACCACCAAATCCAGCTCCTGTCATTCTTGCTCCGAGACAACCGTTAAAATCATTTGAATGTTTAGTAATTGAATCAAGATGTGGTCCTGTAACTTCGTATAGTTCTCTTAATGAATCGTTTGATGCTACTAATAGTTCTCCTAAAGTTTCTATATCTCCATTTTGTAATGCTTGTACAGCTTCAGCGACTCTTAAATTTTCCATAATTACATGTTCAGCTCTTTTTCTTACATTTTCATTTTCTATATTTTCAAGTAAATCTAAATCTTCTTCTGTAAGTTGGCATAAATTGTCGATTTCAGCATAATCTTGTAAAATTTCTAGAGCTTCTTCACATTCAGCACGTCTTTCATTATATTTTGAGTCTTTTAATTCTCTTCTTTTATTTGTGTTTAGGATTACAATTTTATTGTCTTTTAGTTTGAATGGAATGTATTCAAAATCCAATGTTTCGGTATCCAGTAAAACTGCATTATCTTTTTTTCCGTTTGCGATTATAAATTGATCCATTATTCCGGAGTTTACCCCTATAAATTTATTTTCCGTTTCTTGACCGATTAATGCTAATTCTATATTTGTAATTTTTCCTTTGTTGTAGAAAGTATTGAAGATTTCTCCAAAAAGAACTTCAAGTGAAGCTGATGATGAAAGACCGGAGCCATTAGGAATATTCCCGTAAACTAAAACATCCAGTCCTCCAATATCAAATTCTCTTTCCTTTATAAACTTTGCAACACCAAGAGGGAAATTCATCCATTCATTTTCTTCTTTATGTTCAATAGGAGAAAGTGAAACATGTCCTTCTTTAGAAAGATTTAAGCTTTTTAATCTTAAAATATTTTCAGAATTTTTTCTGGCAACTCCATATGTTCCTATTTCTATTGCACATGGAAATACTTGTCCGCCGTTATAATCAATATGTTCTCCTATTATATTGATTCTACTTGGGGAAAAGAATGTTTTAATTTCATTATCATTTTCACTAAATGCTTCTATAAATTTTGATTTTAATTCTTGTAAGTCCATTTTTATCCTCTTTTCTTAAATTTTTCAAATGCTTCTCGTAATTCTATTGCAGTATCTTCAACTCTTCTTGGATTTGTTTTAGCCCATACGCAAGTTTCAGAAGACGCATTCCACTTGATTGAATTTGCACCTCTTAATGGGGGAAAGAATTTTACGTGGAAGTTGTAGAAGTTTTTGTATTCTTCCTCTAATTCGCTATTTACAGGATTTTGGTAAATTCCCATCATGTAAGGGAATTCTCTATCAAATAGTGTGTCAAATGTGCCTAAAAGATTTTTTAATATTTTAGCAAAATCCTCAGTAATTTCATCATTAAAATCTTCAAATGTATAAATGTTATTTTTCTTAGGAACGATATATGCACCATAAGGATAGTCTGTAAAGAATGGTAAAAATGCTACAAAGTTATTATTTTCCATTATAACTCTGTCTTTAATTTTCAACTCTTCATCTCTAATTTTTAGAATTAGTGATTCTCCGGTTTTTTTAAAATGATTTTTAGAATTTTCAATTTCTTGTTTAATTCTTAAAGGTACATATCCATATCCGTAAATTTGTCCATGAGGATGACTTTGTGTAGTCCCCACCTCTTTACCTTTATTTTCAAATGTGAGTATATATTTTATATGCTTATCCTTTTTTATTTCAATAAATCTTTCTTTCCAAAGTCTGACTAATTCCACAATGTGATTAATTGGAAGTTGCCATAAAGATGCGTTGTGATCTGGAGAGTAGAGAATTACTTCAGCTTTTCCATAAGATTTTGCTGTTTTATAAAAATCTGTAGATATATTATCCGGAACAGGGGGGTGCGGCATCATTGAAGGCCAGTCGTTATCATATTTCATTACAGTATAATTTTCTTTTATTTGTTCAGAACCCGGACAAAATGCACAATAATCTTTTGGCATGTCAGGTCTATTTTGTCTATTTCCGTTTACAATTGTCCAATCGTTTAGTAAGGGATTGAATCTAAATTCCGCCATTTTTTACCTCGTTATTTTTTTATTTCATTTATATAATATCGAAAAATCTTTTTTCGTTCAACAATTTATGTGATATATGTTAAAATACCGTTTTCATTTTTTACGAAACCGGAATATTTTATATAAAGTTTTTTCAAAAATTTTTAAATGAAATTTACAAATTAAAAACTTAGTGATATATTAAAAATGTAGATAAAAAACGTTTTCAATAGGAGGGGTTGAAATGAAGAAAATATATAAAAAGATATTGGCGACTGCATTATCAGTGGTATTTTTAGCATCTTTTGTGCCTCAAAAAGCATATGCTGCAGATTCTATACCTATGACAGGAGAGGCGAAAAGAAAAGCAAATCAACCAAAATTTTCAGGTTACAGAGTTTGGGATATAAGAGATTGGACGCCGGAAAATGATCCGGGGGCTCAACTTCTTAAAGCTAAAGTTCCTCTACAAAAAAGGAATGAACCGTTTAAGGCTACTCAAGCAAATCCAACACTTGAGTCAAATGCAGAAATTATGTTGATGCAAGGCGATTATGGTAATACATTTACTGATGGTATGATGTACAATAATACTTTTGGATATTATCCATTAAGTTTCTGGCAATATACTGATTATTTTGCACCATGGCATGGAGCGATTACTGCTACAACTCCCGAAGATTTGTATGATAGAAAATATGAATCAAAAGTAGATAGAGGATGGGAGAAAAGATATTTTGAATTCGGTGTATTAAATATACCTAATCCAGCATATACAAATGCAGCACATAAAAATGGTGTTAAATCTATAGCTGTTATTTATTTTGATCAATATTATAGACAGGGTCAAACAATCAATGAATTATTTGTTCAAGATAAAGATGGGAAATTTCCGGTGGCAGAAAAACTTATAGAAATGGCAAAGTTTTTCGGATATGATGGATATTTCTTTAATGCGGAAGAAAGTGTAGAAGAAAGATTTGAAAATAGTAAAAAATTATTTTTAAAAAGATTACACGATGCAGGATTATATACTCAATATTACAATACTGAAAATGCGATGAACAGTTCAAAATATCAATGGCTATTTTATGACACTGATGGAGATGGTAAAGAAGAAAGAATCCAAGATTCCGTATTTGTAAATTATGGGTGGCCGGGAACTGTTGATAAACAAATGGAATTTATAAAAAGTAAAAAAATTGATCCATTTAAAAATGTATTTTATGGTGTTGAGGCAAATCAAAATGGATTTAATGGTAATCATACGTCAGGGAAACAAATTCAAAAATTATATGAAAAAAACACAAAAAATCCTAGAGCAAGTATAGCCTTATTTACTCCATCTGATTTTTATCAAAGAGCATTACCTGATGATATGATTCAAGATACAGGTTATCAATGGATGATTGAAGAAAGAGCAAGAATGTATTTTTCAGGTGCCAAAGTAAATCCTAGAGAAACAGGAATGTTTGAAGGATATAAAAGAGAAGATGTAATGTTTGATGATGCAAGTGGATGGGTTGGAGTAGCAGATTTTACAAGTGAAAAATCTGTGATAAAAGGTTCTAATTTTTATTCATCTTTCAATATCGGTAAAGGTGTACAATACTTTGAAAATGGAAAAGTAAGTTTAGATGAAGAATGGTCAAATATAAATATTCAAGATATTCCATTAACTTGGCAATGGTGGATTGATAGTGAAAATACTAAGGGGAAATTAAATTTAGATTTTGATTTTGGTAAAAAAGAAGTAAGAAGAGATAAATCAAAACAAGTTATCGAATTGCCTTTTAATCAAATAGGAGCTTATGAAGGAGGTTCATCTTTAGTTACTTATGGAAAATTAGATGGTCAAAATACAATTAGATTATACAAAACAGATTTAGATATTAATCAAAATTCTAAATTGGATATTACATTTAGAAAAACATCAACAGATGATGTTAAAATGAAGTTATCATTAATCTTTAAAGATAAAACAGGTGAAATTGTAAAAGAAGATATAGAAAATTCAGAAAAATCAGGAGCGTGGACAACTTCAACAATTAATTTATCAAAATATGACGGTAAGAAATTAGCTATGATTGGATTATCATTTGAAGGGAAATCTGAAAATTATCAAATGAATATTGGAAAAATTTCAGTAAGTGATGGATTAAAAGCTCCAAGTAAACCTGAAGGATTTAAAATTCAAAAATTATTTTCAGATGATGAGATGATTGTTGAATGGAAAAAAGAAGATTTTAGTAATGTAGATAAATATGAAATAAGAGGAGTTTTACCTAATGGAGAAAAAGTATTTTTAGGTGGAATTTATGATGATGTATTTTATGTTAAATCACTAAAAAATGCTAATAAATTTGAATTAGTTGCTGTTGGTAAAAATGGAGAAAAGAGTGAACCTTCAATAGTTGAATTTAATCCGGATTCAATCGTAAATAGATTAAATTATGAAACTGAAACTGTTGAAGTAACGACTAAAAAAGACCATCCGGTAAAGGGGAGTATTGTACAATCTAAACATGATGGAAAATTAGTATTAAATTGGGAAAATCCAAAAGCTGATTACAAAGAATTAGAATTAAGAGTTACTTTACCGGAAAATGATTCTAAAGCCTTATTTACAAAGATTATAAAAAAAGGAGAAAGTACTACAGATATAGAAATTCCTTATAATAATGGAGAAAAATTTGAAGCTACAATCTATACTGTATTAAATGATGGAAGTAAATTAGAATCCGTTACACTAACAGGTAAATTGAAAGATACTTATGTCCAAAGATATAATAAAGAATTATTTAATGAAAAAAATAAAACATTTTGGAGTCCTGAGCCAAATGATTGGTCTAAATTACATGTTAAATTAAATGACGAAATTGTTAAGTTTAGTAATAGATTTGGATGGGAATCAGATTACGCTATTAGAGGTGCGACACTAATGAATGTTACATTTTCTGATGATAAAAATACTTCAGAAGATGAATTAGAAGATGAAATGCAAGATGAATCAGAAGAAGATATTTATGATGATTTTGTAGATTCTAATGAAACTTATGGGCTTGTTGAAGTAGTTTTAGAAGACTATGTTGGAAATAAATCATTACCAACTTATATAATATTAGGAAAAAATAAAGCTGAAGATTTGATATCTAAGATTGAAAAATCAGAAGATATGATTAATAGTTATAAATATAAAGAAGATGGTAAAGATAAAGTTAAAGAAGCGGTTGAAAAAGCAAAAGCTTTATTAAAGAAAAAAGATGTTTCTAATGGGGAAATTAAAGATATGGAAAAAATGCTGGATGAAATTCAAAATACTCTAGTATTGAAGGAAGCAGAAAAAGAAACACCAAAGGAAACGCAAAAAGAAACACCAAAGGAAACGCAAAAAGAAACACCAAAGGAAACGCAAAAAGAAACATCTAAAGAAAAATATGAAGATAAAAATAAATTTGTTCCTAAAGTAGTATATGGTAGTGGACAAATTATTCAAAAAGGTAAAGTCGATAAAATAGAATTTAAATCGGATGGCCTGTTAAAAACTTTAGAAAAAGTTGAGGTTGACGGAAAAGAATTAAGTAAATCGGATTATTTTTCTTTAGAGGGAAGTACTATTGTAATTTTACCTGAAAGATATTTTGGTAAATTACAGGAAGGAAATCATATATTAACTATGAAATTTGGAGAAGGTGAAAAAAATAAAGCGGGAAATGTTGATTTTGGTTTTACCATAAAAGATAATAAATTAAATCCTTTAACTGCAGATTATGGAGTAGGAATTTATATTTCATTACTAGGTATTTCAATTTTAGGAATATATTTATCGAAAAAGAAAATAATTAAATAAATTATAATATTCTTTTAAAAAATATAGATAATAGACTTAGTTTAATAAATCATAAAAAACTATAATTAAATAAGCTGATTCCAAAAATTTGGAAATTGCAACAGAGACAACTAGAAATATTTGTCTCTGTTTCTTTTTTTTAATTTCCTCTACTGGTGCTATCATCATATTCATTGAACGTGAAGTTTTTATCAGTTTTTTACACACAAAAAATAGAAAACTATTTCATTTCCCTGTTGAAATATTTTTTTTATGTTGTATAATTATCATAAATAAAAAATATTATAGAGTTAGCAATGAAAATGTAGAATTGGATTATAATCATAAAATTTTAGATGTTTTTTGTGAAAATTATAAAAGTATTAATAAAGTTAGATCAAAGAGGATTATAGATTTCTAATAGAGGAGTGATAGATTTTTATGTACCATTAAATTTAAACAAAATAACGGATAGTCTTAAGCTTAACGTTAATAAGCTAGAAAATATTTTAGGTTATAATTTATCTTATTATAAATATTGTTTAATTGATAATGGGTTTGCTTTATCAAAAAAAGATGATTACGCAAAAAAATATCTAGAAAATTGTGAGTCATTATACTTAAAATTACCTAATAAACTTAAATTTTTAATTGATGAGATAGTTAGAGGAGATATATATGAAAAAAATTTATAGATTACTATTATTAGTTGTAATTTTAAATATTGCAGATAGTATTTTCTATATGAGTATGTTGTGGTATATTAATAACAATTTTAAGGATAGTTATTTTCTTGGCTTGTTTTTTTCAATAACATTAATTCCAGATATTTTTATATTTTTTCTAGGACCAATAATAGATAAATTCAATACAAAGAAATTACTATATATATCTATTTTTACACAAATTTCCTGTTTATTATTTTTTATTTTATTTAATCAATATTTGTCAATAGGTATATTATTATTCATAATTTTTATTTCTACAACAGCTAGTACTTTTAGTTATGTAATTCAAGGGACTTTAATCCCTAAAATTGTTGATAAAAATGAAATATTGTTTGCAAATTCTATATTTGAATTTTCTAGTAAAGTTCTAGATTCTTTTTTGAATTCTATAATATCAATAATTATTGCTAGTTTTGGCATTTTTATTTTATTTAGATATGATGTATTGATATTTATATTATCGTTACTGGTATTATCAGGTGTTAAACTTAAATTTCAAACAAAAGTTGATAATACTGAAGATAAATATAATTTTAAGAAATATAAATTAGAATTAAAGGAAGGTTTAACTTTTGTTAATAATAATAGTTTATTAAGAGATGTTACATTAATTTTCTTAATTATAAATTTTTTTAATGCTATACAGGCTGTTGCATATCCTATATATTCAAAAATATATTTTAATGGCGAAGTTTACTATGGTTTACTTCTAAGTGTTAAAGGTATTAGTGGGATAATTGGTAGTATAGTATCAAGTTATGTTATAAGAAAAATTAGTAAATCAAATTTATTGGGATTTCTTTTATTATTAAATGGAGTAGTATGGTTTGTAGCGATTTTTACAAGAAATATATATCTAAATCTTGCACTATTTTTTATTGGATATTTCGCAATGTCCATTTACAATATAGGGTTTAGTAGTATATTTCGTATTGTTCCACCGGAAGAATTGTTAGGAAGAGTTAATTCAACCGTAGATTCCTTAATAGCTGTAGCTATGCCTTTAGGAAGTTATATTGCTGGAATTATTATTACTGATAATATTGTGTATGTAATGACGATATTACCGTTATCTATGTTTGTTGGTGGAATTTATTTTATTAAGCATCAAAAATTAAATGAATTTTATTTATAGATTAAATTATGAAATATTCTTAAAAAATAATTGAATATTACATTTTCTTATCTCATATTTTTTTAATCGTGCTGTGGTTGAATTCAAAATTGACAATCAATCATTTTTAGACTATATTTATGGGATGAAAAAAATGTAAATATAATTGAAGAAAATTTTACAACTCTAGATTATATTCATTCTACACATTTTGTACATATTTATTAATTATGATGATATGTGATATAATATTTTACAAAAAGTTAAATGGAGAATGTAATGAAAAAAACAAAAAAAGTATTTTTAACATTAATACAAATTATTTTAGTTGCAATTATTATTTATAGTGCGTATGAAATAGGAACTTATTACTATCAAAATTACAAATCCACAAAGAAACTAAATGAAGTATCTGAAGAAGTTACAAAAATCGAAAAGGAAATTGATTTTGACAACAAAGGTAAGGAATTATCTAAAGCGGAAAAAGATAAACTTGCAAAAAAAATAATAGCTGATTTGCAGAAAAGAAACAAAGACATTAAAGCGTTTATAAAAGCAAAAGATTTTAAGGTTAATTTCCCAGCTACTTATTTATTTGAAGATAATGAAACTTATCTTTTCAGCGATTTAGATGGAAATTGGTCAAGACCAGGTACATTAATGGTAAATGGATACAATAACCCAGATTTTTCAGATATGAATACAACTATTTTTGGACATAATTTGAGAACAAATCCAGAAATGTATGCTCCAATGTTTAAGTTATTATTAACTTTAGAAAAAAAAGATTTTGTAAATTCTAAAGATGATTTTATAGTTGAAGTTTATACGGAACAAGGATATCATAAATACAAGATATTTACTGCGTATTATTCAGACACGAGCGATTATTATATTCAAGCAAATAGAAACAAAGATGAATGGGTTGATTATTTAAATAAGGTAAAAAATAAATCAATTAATAAATTTAAATATGAACCAAAATTTACAGAAAATTCAAAAATTTTAACATTATCAACATGTGACAATGATACTTTAGAAGGAAGATTTGTAGTACATGCATTAAAAGTAGAGTAGGATATGGAATATAAAATTACAAAAAAAGAAGGAAATTTACTAATAACAGGGTTAAAAAATTTTAATTTAACTCATATTTTTGAATGTGGACAGGCGTTTAGATGGGAAAAAACTGAATATAATTCTTATATTGTTATTGCACATGGAAAAGTGATCGAATTAAAACATGATGAAAATGGAGATTTGATAGTATATAATTCATCTGAAGAAGAATTTAGAAATGTATGGCATTCATACTTTGATTTGAATAGAGATTATACTCAATTAAAAAATGATTTAAAGTCAACGAAAGCGTATTCGCAAAATACAAGTCTTGAAGAAGCTATGAATTTTGGTTATGGAATTAGAATATTAAATCAGGATAAATTTGAAACTATCATTTCCTTTATAATTTCAGCAAATAATCAAATACCGAGAATAAAAAATTCTATTAGATTATTGTCGGAAACATATGGAGATTTTATACAAGAATATAAGGGGAGTAAATACTATGCGTTTCCAAAAGCAGATGTTTTAGCAAAATCTGATCCTGAAGAAATTAAAGAAATATGCAGAGTTGGATTTAGAAATACTAGAATAGTAGAATGTTCTAAAATGTTTATTGAAACACCTGAACTTTTTGATGAAAGTCTAGATGATGAAATTTTGGGTAATAATTTACTAACAGTTCCAGGGATTGGTCCGAAGGTAAGAGATTGCATATTATTATTTGGATATGCTAGGGGAGAAACATTTCCTGTTGATGTATGGGTTAAAAGACTTATGGAAACTTTATATATTGGAAAATCAATTCCAAATAGCAAAATTCTAGAAGAAGGAACAAATTATTTTGGGAAATTAAGAGGATACGCTCAGCAATATTTATTTTATTATGCTAGAGAGAACAAAATTGGGAAATAAGATTATTTTCCTTTTTTTGTGGTATAATTTTATTAGCGATTAAAGAAAACGAGTGCTAAGGAGGATTTATGAAAATTAAACCAATTGGACAAAGAATAGTATTAAAGACATTAAAAAAAGAAGAAAAGACAGTATCAGGCATTTTGATACTTGATAGTTCAAAAGAAAAACCTGTATTTGCAGAGGTTATAGAGATTTCAAAAGATATTGAGAATATGAATGATATAAATGTTGGAGATAAAGTTTTGTATACAAAATATAAGGGGACAACAATACAAAATAATGATGAAGAATATATAGTAATAGATAAAGATGATGTATTAGCGATTATTGAAGAATAGGAGATTTTATGAGTAAGGAAATTAAATATGGTCTTGATTCAAGAAGTGCTTTAGAAGCAGGTATAAATAAATTAGCAGATGCTGTAAAAGTAACTTTAGGACCTAAGGGGAGAAATGTAGTTATAGATAGGGGATATGGAGCACCACTTATTACAAACGATGGAGTTACTATAGCGAAAGAAATAGATTTAAAAGATAAATTTGAAAATATGGGTGCTCAGTTGTTAAAAGAGGTTTCTATAAAAACTAATGATGTTGCAGGAGACGGTACAACAACAGCTACTATACTTGCTCAAGCTATAGTTAAAGAAGGGCTTAAAAATATTGCAGCTGGGGCAAATCCTATAATTTTACAAAAAGGTATAAAGAAAGCTACTCAATTAGTTGTCGAAAAAATAAAATCATTTTCTATACCTGTTGATTCAACAAATGCGATTGCGCAAGTAGGAACTATATCTTCAGCTGATAAGAAAATAGGAGATTTAATTGCGGAAGCTATGGATAAAATTGGTAAAGATGGTGTAATAACTGTTGAAGAATCAAAAACAATAGATACTAATTTACAAATAGTTGAAGGAATGCAATTTGATAAAGGATTTTTATCCCCATATATGGCTTCAAATACAGAAAAGAAGATTGCAGAATTAGAAAATCCATATATATTAGTTACTGATAAGAAAATTTCTAATATACAAGAAATATTACCTATACTTGAACAAATAGTAGAAATGTCGAAACCATTATTAATAATTGCTGAAGATATTGAAGGTGAAGCACTTACGACATTAATCTTAAATAAAATAAGAGGGACATTTAATGTTGTTGCTGTAAAAGCTCCAAGTTTTGGAGAAAATAGAGTTAAAATATTAGAAGATATTGCTATATTAACTGGAACAAGAGTATTTAAATCAGAATTAGAAGATGATTTGAAATTAATAAAATTAGATGAGTTAGGAAATGCAAAGAAAGTAAATGTTGATAAAGATTCCACAACCATTGTTGATGGATTGGGTTCAAAAGATGAATTAAAAATTAGAATCAATTCAATTAAAAATGATATATCAAATTCTGATTCAGAATTTGATATTGAAAGATATAAGTCAAGATTAGCTAAACTTTCTGGTGGAGTTGCTTTAATTCAAGTAGGAGCTGTTACAGAAGTTGAGATGAAAGAGAAAAAACTTAGAATTGAAGATGCCCTTGCAGCAACTAAGGCAGCTGTTGAAGAAGGTATAGTATCAGGTGGGGGAACAGTTTTATTAGATTCCATCAAAGCTTTAGATGAATACATTGCTTCAGTTAATGGAGATGAAAAAACAGGTGCTATGATAATTTCTAAAGCATTAGAAGCTCCTGCTAAACAAATAGCAGAAAATGCAGGGGTGGAAGGATCTGTAATAGTTGATAAAGTTAAAAATTTAGATGCAGGTATAGGATTTGATGCATTAAATAATGAATATGTAAATATGATTGAAAAAGGAATAGTAGACCCTACTAAAGTAACAAGATCAGCTCTAGAAAATGCATCATCAATTGCTTCTATGATTTTAACTACAGAAGCTGCTATTACAGACAGTTTAGACGATCAAGAGTTAAATCAAACTAGTCAAAATATGAATGGATTAAATTTCTAATCCAGTAATTAAAGTTAATCTTTTCTAAAAATTTGAAAAGGTTAACTTTTTATTTGAGTAATATGTTACATTTATGTTATAATTTTAAAAACATATAAAAAGGGGTGTATTATAGTGAAATTACTTTTAGTTTACTCAGATCAAGAATTCATAGATAATTTTAATTATAGTTTTAAATCTGAAGAATATTGTATATTTTCAGCACATACGATTAAAGAAGCATTATTATTATTGCAAAAAAATGAATATGATCTTGTTATAATGGATATGTTATTTAAAGATGGTACAGGGTTGGATTTAAAGAGAAAAATGAATGAAATTATTGATATACCAACAATTGTTGTATCAGAAAATAAAGAACCAAATGAAATAGTATTGGCTTTAGAATACGGTTGTGATGACTATATTATAAGACCATTTTATTTATTAGAATTAAAGGCTAGAATTAGATCTGTTATAAGAAGAAGTAGAGTAAATAAAGATGAAACTATAAAAGTTGTTAAAGAAGCTGATAATTCAATGTCTAAAGATAAATTTGAGTTCAATATATTAGGAAGAAAAGTTACAGTAGACGAAATAGAATTAGATTTAACTGGAAAAGAGTTTGATTTATTATTCATACTTGTTTCAAATAAAGGAAAAGTATTTTCAAGAAAAGAGTTGGCAGCATCTTTGTGGAAGGATATTGAAGATTCAAATATCAGAACTGTAGATGTTCATATTAGAAGATTAAGGGAAAAATTAGAATCAACATCAACTGATAAATATATTCAGACCAGATGGGGAGAAGGATATTTTTATAGTGATGAAATAAATTCATAGGAGGTAACATGGAAGAATTAAGATGGGATTTGGCATCTATTTATGCTAATGATGATTTAGCTAGAGATGAAATAAAGAAAATAGAAGAAAAGCTAGAAGAAGTAAAAAAATTAAAAAGTGATTCAAAGAGTAATTTAGTTCAATTATTACTAAAAGAAGTTGAAATTTCAAGAAAGTTATATAAATTAGGAGCATATTCTCATATGAAAAAAGATGAAGATTCAAATGTTACTAATTATCAAAAATTAGATAAAGAGGTTTCTAATTTAAGTTCTAAAATTTCTACTGAATTTGCATTTTTAACACCTCTTCTATTATCTTTAGATGAAAAAGAAATTAAAGAATTGAAAAATAGGGAAGAGTTAAAAGGATTCGATGTATATTTGAACAAAATTTTTAGATATAAAGCTCACACACTTTCAGATAAAGAAGAATTAGTAATGAGTACATTAAGCTCAACACTTAGAACATCTGCAAATATGTATTATTTCTTAACTAATACAGATATGAAATTCCCATATTTAGAAAAATGGGATAAAGAGTTAACAAATACAAATTTTGTAAATATTCAAATGAATGAAGATAGAGAATTAAGAAAAGAAGCATTTAAAAAATTCTATGACACATTTAATCAATATGGAAATACAATTGCACAATCATATTATTCACATATTGATGGACTTGGAAAAATCTCAAAGTTGAGAAATTATGATTCAATAAGAGAAATGTTTTTATTTAGAGATGATGTAAGTACAGATGTATATGATGCATTGGTGCAATCAATACACGATAATTTACCATATTTACACAAATATTATGAAATTAAGAAAAGAGCATTAAAACTTGATGAGCAACATATGTATGATGTTTATATGCCGATGACAAGTAATTTTGAAAAGCAATATACATTTGAAGAAGCTAAAGAATTAGTTATTGAATCTGTTAAACCAATGGGTGAAGAATATGTAAATAACTATAAAAAAGCTTTTGAAGAAAATTGGATTGATGTTGAACCAAGACCAGGAAAGAGAAATGGAGCATATTCATCAGGATCATATGATACAAAGCCATTTATACTATTAAATTTTGATGGAACATTAAGTAGTGTATTTACTTTAGCTCATGAAATGGGACATTCACTACACAGTTATTATGATAGATCAACAAATGATTTCTTGCATTCAGGATATACGATTTTCGTTGCGGAAGTAGCATCAACATTCAATGAAGCATTGTTATTAGATTTATTAATGAAAAAAGCTGAAAGTGAAGAAGAATTATTATACTTAACAGACTTTTATGTAAATAACTATAAATCAACAGTTTTTAGACAAACAATGTTTGCTGAATTTGAAAGAGAAGTACATCATAAAATTGAAAATGGTATAGTTTTAACAAAAGATGATTTTTCAAATATTTATCTAGAATTAAACAAAAAATACTTTGGTGATGCAATGGTTTCAGATAAAGAGATTGCTTATGAATGGATGAGAATACCTCATTTCTATTCAAATTTCTATGTATATAAATATGCTATTGGATTTACAGCATCTTCAATTTTAGTAAGAAGAGTATTAGAAGGTGTTGAAAATGCAAGAGAAAACTATATTAAATTCTTAAAAGATGGGGATAATCACTTCCCAATTGAACAATTAAAGATTGCTGGTGTTGATATGTCTAAACCAGAAACTGTTAATAAATCTTTAGAAACATTTAGAGAATTAGTTGATAAATTAGACAAAATGATAAAATAATAAAATAATTAAATGCTTAAATTAAAAGGGGGACAAATTTATGGCAGTTAAAGTAATAAATAGATATAGATTAAATACAGGAGAATTTAAGGTAACATTTTACGCTAACTCAGAGAATTTATTAGACGTAGTTTTAAATGACTCAAGAAATACAAATTTAGAAGGTGTATTTTTAACAAAAAGTAACAAAGTGATTGATGAAGCAATCAATCAATTCATGGAATTTGTTAGAGGAGAAAGAAAAAAATTTGAATTACCTTTAGATAAAAATGTAAAAAGTTTAGATAAAAAAGTTAAAGAATTATTAAAAATATAATTAAAATTAATTAATAAGACTTTTGGGGAAATATGGAAAAGAAACTAAAAGTAACTCTATTGTGCACTAGTGATGTTCATGGATATTACATGCCCTGGGATTATTCTAAAGATGAGTATTCTACAACGGGTGGACTTTCCAGAGTATCAACATATGTTAATAATTTAAGAAAAGTAAATGAAAATGTTGTTTTAATTGACAATGGAGACTTAATTCAAGGAAATAGTGCCGAATATTTTATTAAAAGTGAAAAATATCCGGGAATTGAAGTTATAAATAAAATGAAATATGAAATTTATAATATGGGCAATCATGAATTTAACTTTGGTATGGAACATTTAATAGATGTTGTAAGACAATTTGATGGTGTTTCAATGATGGGAAATCTTTATAGAAAGAAGAATACCATGAGATTCATGAATGGAATTTATTATAAAAATATAAAAGGGATAAGAATTGGATTTGTAAGCTTAAATACGCCTTTGGTAAGAAAATTTGAATCAAAACGTGGGAATTTGAAAAATTTTGATGTGATAGATGCGGATTTTGAGCTTGAAAGATTGCTCAACGAAGTTGGAGAGTGTGATGCTTTGATTGGATTATTCCACATGGGTGATTTCAATGAAAATGATATTGAAAATACAGGTGTTGTAGATTTATTAAACAATGTAAAGGGTGCAGATAAAATTGATGCTATTTTTGGTGGACATATGCATCAAATGATAAATAAAAAAATAAATAACACGGTTTTTCTTGAACCTGGATATCATGCTGAAGGATTAAGCAGATTAGATCTTACCTTTGATTTAGATAGTAAAAAATTAGAAGATATTTCTTCATCAGTTATAAAAATTGATGAAGAAATAGAATCAGATAGAAAAATTGAAGAAATTTTAACTCAATATCATAACGAATTAAGAGACAGGGCAAATGAATTTATAGGATACTCTTCAGAAGACTTGTCTGAAAGTGATGATGTAAAAGGGATTGCTCAAACGAGAGTAGGGCAAACAAAAATTACAGATTTTTTCCTGGATGTAATGCTTGATTATAGTAATGCTGATGTAGTATCAGTTCATTTGGATAATCCATATCCAGTTATCTTGAAGGGTGAAATTAAACGAAAAAATATTAATAATTCGTACAGCTACTCTGGGGGAGAAGTTTCAATATATGATATCTTAGGATCTGACTTAAAGAAATATATTGAATGGTCTGCAGGTATGTTTAATAAATTTAAGCCTGACGATATTAATATTTCATTTAATCCTGAAAGAACTAAATTTAAGTATTCTACATTTGATATTTTTGGAAATATTAAATATGATATAGATTTAAGTAAAGATGAAGGTTATAGGATAAAAAATCTAAGAAAGATGGACGATACAGAAATCTTAGATGATGAAATTTTGAAACTTGGTATAAATAAATATAGGATGGATTATTTGATATCACTAAATGGACCACTAAGTGGACTAAAGATGTCTCCGATAAAAAGTTCCATAACAGATAAGAGCTTAAATGTAAAAGGGACTATAAGAAATCTAGCAGCTAGATACATTGACTCACTTCCAGAAAAAACATATAAACCTAAAAATATAAAAAGGTGGAATGTCTTGATAGATAATTCTAATGACGAATTAAGAAATTTTGCCATTAAACTTATCAATGAGGGAAGTCTATTGCTATATAGATTAGAAAATGGAAAAACAAATTTTTCAAAGCCTTTAAATTTAACTGAAAAATTGGAAGGATATCAAATAGCAAAATTGAGGGAGAAATATAATATTTCTGAAGATTTAACACTAAAAGAAATATTAAATGAAATAAAAAGAGGTAATTATGAAGTTTAAGGATATAGAATATAAAAGACCAGATTTTGAAAAAGTGTTATCTGATTTAGATAGATACATGGATGAAGCTAAAAAAGCAACAAAAAGTGAAGAATATTTTGATGGATTAAAGAAAATTGAAAGAGTTTCTAGTCAATTTTCACAAGATTACACACTTGCATATGTTAGAAATTCAATAGATACAAGAGATGAATTTTATGAAAAAGAAGTGGAAGCATTTCATGAGGTTTTACCACGATTTTCTCAATTAGATAATAAATTAAAAAATATAAGATTAGAATCTCCATATAGAGATGAATATGAAGCTAAATTTGGTAAAAATATTACTGCAAAAGACCAATTACAAAAAGATATATTTAAACCGGAAATTATGGAAGATCAAGTTAAAGAATCAAAATTATCTGTTGAATATCAAAAACTAATGGGTACAGCAGAAATTGAATTTGATGGTAAAAAATTAAATCTGTCAAAAATGGTTCCTTACAAACAATCAAAAGATAGAGAAGTTAGAAAAGCTTCATCAGAAGCTACTTCAAAATGGTTTGATGAAAGAAAAGATCAATTCGATAACATTTATGATCAATTAGTAAAAATTAGACATGAAATTGCTACAAAACTAGGATTTAAATCATATCTTGATGTTGCATATAGAGATTTTGGTAGAACTGATTGGAATAGAGAAGATGCTAAAAATTATAGAGAACAAATTTTAAAATATATAGTTCCATTATCTCAAAAATTCTATGAAGAACAAAAACAAAGAATTGGTGTAGATGAATTAAAATATTACGATTTAGGATTAGAATTCTTATCAGGAAACCCAACACCAAAGGGTGATGAAGCTAAACTTGTAAAAGAAGCTAAAAAAATGTACAAAGAATTATCACCTGAAACAGATGAATTTTTTAATGCAATGATAGATAATGAAATGATGCATTTATCATCAACGGATGGTAAGGCACCAGGTGGATACATGACTTCATTAGATGTAATCGGATTACCATTTATATTTGCAAACTTTAATGGTACAGCGCATGATGTTGATGTTTTAACTCATGAAGCAGGACATGCATTCCAAGGTTATGTAACAAGAAATGTACATCCTGTTGAAAACAGAGGTGCTTGCATGGAAATCATGGAAACACACTCAATGAGTATGGAATTCTTTACACATCCATGGATGGAAGCGTTTTTCGGTGAAGATACAGAAAAATATTACTACAACCACGTTGTTGGGGCGTTAAAATTTTTACCATACGGAGCATCAATTGATGAATTCCAAGAATGGGTATATGACAATCCTACAGCAACACCAGAAGAAAGAAATGCCAAATTTAGAGAAATTGAAAAAAAATATTCTCCACATATTGATTATACAGATAATGAATATATGGAATCAGGTAGAAGATGGCAAGCTCAAATGCATGTTTACCAGTCACCTTTCTACTATTTAGATTACACAATTGCTCAAATCAATGCATTCCAATTCTTTGTACTAGATATGGAAAATCATGAAGAAGCATGGAGTAAATACTTAGAATTATGTAAATTAGGTGGAAGTTTAGGTACAAAAGAAATTATAAAACATGTGGGATTAAAAAATCCATTTGAAGCAGAAACATTTGAATACATTGTTCCAAAATTAGAAGCTTATCTAGAAAGCTTAGATAAAAATAAAATTAAATAATATAATTTTTTAGATAAACTATTACTGTAAGATAATAATATTAACGAAAAATATTAATAATAATTTGTGGAGATATTTAAATATTAAAATATTGTAAAAAGATAATAATTGTAGTTATTGTTTTTGGGTTAGTATGCAACTTTAGAGTTGCATCTGTATTAGCAACAAATGAAATCAGAAATAATTTAATTGTTGATGATATCGTGGAAGAAATTTATATAAATGGAAAATACTTTACAAAAAAGAAATTATAAATTTATTGTCTAAAAGTTATAAATCAAACATTTTATTGGAATCACACTATGGTAGTATAGATAATAATATTTTTGTAAAAGCTTATAGCGATACATCAATAATTTGGAAAAGTTTAGCTGGCACATATTGGATTCCAGGTATTGGAAAAGTAGTAATAACAGTTGCGGGGGTTATTATAATAGGAGACGCTGTAATAAAAACAGGAACTTGGTTGTATAATCAAGTGGTTAATTATTTCAAAAATAATAATGTTGAGGAAGAAAGTATTTCGATGACCGCTGATGAAATAATTTCTAAATTTAGAAAAGCTAGAATTAGAAGAGAATTCCCATCTGAGTTTTTATATAAAACAATTGAAGAAATAATGAATGCTGCATCTAGAGGAAATGCAAACGCAAGAAAAGCTTTGAAGCTTCTAAGGGATGGCAGATTTAAGAAATGAGAATAAGTTATGAATATAACAGTTAAAGTATTGGTCGCTAATTATATAAATGAACAAATTTTATCATATATGGAAAAAATATATTATTGTAAAATTAATTTTGAAATTGGTATATTTGATGAGGTTAATAATGAATATATAAAGAAAATTACAGAAGGTAGTATAAAAGAATTAGAATATACGAATGAATTTGGAGAGATAGTAAAAGAAAAAATACTGTTTGTATTGGGTTATGATATATTATATAATGATTTAAATTTAGAAAATGGAACAGAATTATATCAACAATTTATACATTTTAATTTCGATATAGTGTTAAATCCAAATGAAATATTAGAAAAATATTATGATTATTAATAGTTCTTTGAAATCCGTTGAGGAAAATTTTTTCTTCCTCAACGGATTTTAAAGAACCCATCTTTATAAGATTTCTTGAAATAGTTGAATGATGAAAAATAAAAATTCTGGAGTTGTCAAACATATGTGATGTGATTTTGTATTTAAATTGTAACAATTAATTTTACAAATTTTTATTTAAATTAATCCAAAATGTTTTAATGCCTTGAAAATTCCTTCGTTATTATTGTCATCAGTAACATGGACAGCTGCATCCTTAACTTCTTCTTTACCATTTCCCATAGCAACTCCGTATTTAGCATATTCGACCATTTCCTTGTCATTTGAACTGTCACCGAAAGATAATAAAGTTTCACTTTTGATACCTAATTTTTCAAGAGCATTTGCTTTGCTTACTCCTAAACTCATGTATTCTAGAAAGAATGGTGACGTTTGAGCTACATAAAGTTTATCTTTAAATTTTTCAGTTATCTCTGCTTTTGCATCATCAAGGTATTTTGGCTCCATTATTGTAAGGATTTTATTTATATTGAAATCTACAAAATTTTTTAATGATTTTACTTCTTGAAGTAAAAATCCACCATTTCTTGCTTCCCATTCAATAACATTTATCCTTCCTTTACCTAAATTTCCGGTATCAACAACAGCATTGTAAACATCTTCAACATACATATATTCATCCCTATTAATCATTGGATATATTTTTTTATCTTCTACATAATCTAAAACTTCATAAACAAGTTCTTTAGATAAAGGTGTTTCATAAATTAATTTATTATTTGCTACATCATAAGCTATTGCACCATTGTTGGAAATTATAATTCCATTATTTTTATCTAATTCAAGCTCTTTAGCATATTTTAGCATTGCAAGCACAGGTCTACCGGATGCTAATATAATTTTCACCCCTTCATTGTGTAATTTGATTAAAGCTTTTTTAGTTTTGGGTTGAATATTATGTTCATTATCTAGTAATGTACCATCAAGGTCTAAAGCTATAGTTTTAATATTTAATTTATTCATTTTTCCTCCAAAAAGTTTTCATATATCAATTATACATTAAATTGTCGGTTTATCTTCAAATTATTTAAATTTTAAGTTATAATTATTTGGTATAGAAAGAAGAGGTAAAAATGAAATTAGGTATAGTAGGATTGCCAAATGTGGGTAAGTCAACACTTTTTAACGCTATTACAAAGGCGGGAGCTGAATCAGCTAATTATCCATTTACAACTATTGAACCAAATGTAGGGGTTGTAGACGTTCCGGATTATAGATTAGAAAAATTATCAGAATTAAATAATTCAAAGAAAATCGTATCTGCATACATAGAATTTTATGATATAGCCGGGCTTGTTAGAGGTGCTAGCAAGGGAGAAGGTTTAGGTAATAAGTTTTTAGCGAATATTAGAGAATCAGAAGCTATCGTTGAAGTTTTAAGATGCTTTGAAGATCCTAATGTAATTCATGTAGATGGTGAAGTAAATCCGTTGAAGGATATTGAAACTATTAATTTAGAACTAATTTTTTCTGATATGGATATGCTTGAAAATATTATGAATAGATTAAATAAATTGGCTAAATCTGATAAGGAAAAAAAAGCTGAATTAGAGTTGATACAAAGAGTATATAAAACTTTAGAAGAAGGAAAAAGTGCTAGAGTTTTAGATTTAACACAAGAAGAGCAAAAAATATTAAAAGGATATAATTTATTATCAACAAAGCCTATAATATATGTTGCAAATGTATCTGAAGAAGAAGTTGCTGATGATGGACAATCAAATCCATATGTGCAACAAGTTAGAGAATTTGCAAAGACAGAAGAGGCCAAAGTTGTAGTAATCTCAGCTAAAATTGAAGCTGAAATTTCGACACTGGAAGATGAAGAAAAGAAGGATTACTTAGAAATGATTGGACTAGAAAAACCTGGTTTAGAAAAACTTATTATTGCAAGTTATGATTTATTGGGATTAATTTCATTTATAACCACCGGGGAAATTGAAACTAGAGCTTGGACAATAAAAAAGGGGACAAAAGCTGTTGATGCTGCTGGTAAAATTCATTCTGATATATCTAGAGGATTTATCAGAGCGGAGATAATTTCCTTTGATGAACTTATGAATTATGATGGTTCAATGACTAAAGCTAAAGAAGCTGGTAAGGTTAGACTAGAGGGTAAGGATTATATTATGCAAGATGGTGATATTACTCACTTTAGACATAATGTTTAGGAGTTGTTAATGGAAAATAATTTAGAAAATTTATTAGAAAATGAAAATTATAACTTAGTGGAAGCAAGGAAGGCAAATAGAAAAATAATTTTTTCGTATTTGATATATTTTTTAAGTATCAATATTTTAGCTTCTTTAACAGGGTTTATACAGGATATAGGGATTAGACAAATAACAATAGTTGGTTTAGGTATAATCCCAATATATTTCTTTGTTGGCAAAAAATCTTTGGAAAATTTAAGAAGTCAAAAACAAAAATATTTCGGTATAAAAGATTTATTTTTCTTTGTAGGTTTATCTTATGCTATAACTTTAATATTTAGTATTTTTACTAATTTTGTTGTAAGTAAGCTTAATATACCTTCTCCAAATGTTACTAAAATGATTCAAGATAATTTAAATATAACATTATTTATTTATGCTGTAATTTTTGGACCGGCAATGGAAGAATTGCAGTTTAGAGGATTTTATTTAAATGCAACTAGAAAATATGGGAAAATGGCAAGCATACTCTTGGTGTCTATATTATTTTCATTTTCTCATTTAAACATAATTCAAGGGTTAGGGACTTTTGGATTAGCCTTAGTATTTACTTATGTCGCTTATTTCTATTCATTTAGAGATGCTTTAATATTACATGTTATCAATAACTTGATTGTTGCAATTGTAGGATTTTTATCATCAAATTTTGGTTTAGAATCAATGCAAATAGGCATTTTTTCAATTATATTGATACTTTTAGGATTTAGTGCGCTAGTTCAATTATTTACTGAAAAAAGAAGAAAAGAATTTAAGAATAATTTAAAAATAGATAAAATGGAGAAAAAATATTTAAAAAATTTATTTACAGATTACGTATTTATACTTTATTTTATTTTTATAATAGCATTTTCATTTTATGTTGGGTATATTGCACAAAACATGCAATAATATTTTGTGCTTGACATATAGAAAAAATTTATTTATAATAGCAGTTAATATATTAAAAATAAAAGAAAGAGTAAAAAGTTTTGAAACTACAGAGAGCTGTTGTATGGTGCGAAACAGTGTGGATTACTTTTGAAAATCATCTTTTTTATTGAATTTCTGAACTAGTAGTAAGAAATTCCGTAGTGGTTTACGTTATAAATACCTGACATTGTTAGATGTTATAAGTGCTTCATTACGTGAAGAAAAAAGGTGGTACCGCGATTATTTCGTCCTTTGCTAGAAATAGCAAAGGATTTTTTATTTTAAATATAAAAATATATTTTAGGAGAAGATTATGAAAAAAAGTTTATCTAGAAATCAATTTTTAAGCGTTAGTATAATGCTATTTGGTTTGTTTTTTGGGGCAGGAAATTTAATATTTCCTCCAATGTTAGGACATCAAGCAGGGAATTTAACCTTTGTGAGTTTATTATTCTTTGCTGTAACAGCTGTAGTATTTCCGGTTTTAGCGGTAATATCTGTAGCTAAGACATCAGGGTTGACAAATTTAGCAAACAGAGTTGGACCAGTATTCTCATTGGTGTTTACATCATTGATTTATTTATCAATCGGACCAGGACTGGGGATACCAAGAGCAGGAAGTTTACCATTTGAAATGGCAGTACAACAATATTTACCAGAAGGAGTTAATGTATTTTCTTTAAGACTTTTATACACATTATTTTTCTTTTTATCAGCATTCTTAATTTCATTAAATCCAAGTAAATTGGTAAATAGAGTTGGTAGAGTGCTTACACCTACTTTATTAGTACTTATTTTATTTATGTTTGTTGGTGTAGTTGCTTCAGACATCAATGCTCCATCTCAACCAGTTGAAGCATATGTAACAAATGCTCCGGTTAAAGGGTTTTTAGAAGGTTATAACACAATGGATGCAATTGCAGGACTTAACTTTGGGTTAGTAATTGCATTAGCGATAAAATCATTCCACGTTAAAGACGAGAAGCATGTTATGGGATATACTGTTAAAGCAGGATTTTTAGCAGGTACCGTTTTATTTGTAATATATGCAATGCTTTCATATGTAGGAATGGTTACAGGTCAAATGACAGCAGGTGCTGAAAATGGAGCGCAAATATTAGTTGCTACTGTAAATAAAGTATTTGGTAATTTTGGTGGAGTATTATTAGTTTCTATATTTACATTGGCATGTTTAACAACATGTGTTGGACTGATAACTAGTGGTAGTGAATATTTTGCAAAATTAACAAATAATAAAATAAGCTATAAAAAATGGACAGTATTCTTCACGGTATTTTCATTTGTTGTGGCAAACTTTGGACTAAATACTATATTAGCAGTATCAGTTCCAGTATTAGTTTCAATATATCCAGTTTCATTAACATTGATACTATTAACATTAGTACATGATAAATTAGGATTTAGTAAATTAGCATATAAAGCAACTATTTACGTAGTTTCAGTAATAGCTGTAGTTGAAGGTTTATTGGTAGCTAAGATTGAAGTTCCAGGATTAACTGCTCTTATTAAACAACTACCTTTATTTGGACAAAGTTTAGGTTGGTTACTTCCAGGATTTGTAGTTTTAATTGTGACAATGGTAGTTTCTAAATTATTAAAATTAGAAAAAGTTAAATAATTTTTTGGCTAGAATGTTGAGAATACTCAATTATTCTAGTCATTTTTTTTATACTAATGTATAATAGAATATATAGTACTAAAAAGGAGCAAAAATTATGAGTATTTATGATAGAGTTGATAGTCTTAGGGATTTAATGATGGATAGAGATATTGAAGCATATATTGTTCCAACATCAGATCCTCATCAATCAGAATATTTATCAGATTATTACAAGACAAGAGAATATATTTCAGGATTTACAGGTTCAGCAGGAATAGCCGTTGTTACTAGAGATAAGGCTGGATTATGGACTGATGGAAGATATTTTGTTCAAGCAGAAAATGAGTTGAAAAATTCTCCATTCAAACTATACAGAATGGGTGAAGATATTGATTATTTAACATTTATAAATGAAGAAGTATCTAAATTTGGTAAAGTTGCTGTTGATGGAAAATGTTTATCTTTAGCACAATATGACTCAATAAATGATAAATTAGGTGACAGACTACTTATCACGGATGTAGATTTTATTTCGGATATTTGGGAAAATAGACCTGAATTACCTAAATCAGAAGCATGGATTTTTGGAGAAAAATATACAGGACAATCAGTATCTGAAAAATTAAAAGAATTTAGAAAAAGATTAAAAGAAATAGAATGTGATTATGGATTTATAGGTGCGTTGGAAGATATAGCATATTTATTTAACTTAAGAGGAGATGATATATATGCTACTCCAGTATTTTTCTCATATGCATTAATTGGATATGAAAATGCTATCTTATTTATTGATGAAAATAAAGTAGATTTAGAAGTAAGAGAATATTTAAGATTTAATAATATAGAAGTATACAAATATGATGCAGTATTTGATGTCTTAAATGAAATAAGAGGATCAAATTCAATTTACTTAGATCCTAATAGAACAAATGTTAGAATTTACCAAAGTATAAATAAAAATGTTAGAATCAAACGTGGTACAAATTTAACTACATTAATGAAAATGATTAAAAATGAAACTGAAATTGAAAATGAAAAGAAGGCATTCCATAAAGATGCTATAGCATTGACTAAATTCTTTAATTGGGTTGAAACAGGAGTTAAGTCTGGAACTATTGATGAAGTATTTGCAGCTAAAAAACTTTTAAGTTTTAGAGAACAACAAGAAAACTTTATTGAACCAAGTTTTACTACAATTTCAGCATATGGAGCAAATGCAGCTATGCCACACTATGATCCAGAAAAAGTAATACCTGCAACATTGCAAACAAAAGGATTATATTTAGTAGATAGTGGAGCTCAATATCTAGAAGGTACTACAGATATTACAAGAACTTTTGCTTTAGGTGAACTTACAGATGATGAAAAATTGCATTATACATTGACATTGAAGGGATTTATTGCAGGTTTAACAGCTAAGTTTAGAAATAATTCTACTGGATATTTCTTAGATTCTATAGTAAGAAATCCACTATACAGATATGGATTAGACTTTAATCATGGTACAGGACATGGAGTTGGATTTATGCTAGGAGTTCATGAAGGACCAATGAGCATTTCAAGAAGAGATAATGGTATCATTTTACAAAAAGGTATGATATTTTCTATTGAACCAGGTTTATATATCGAAGGATCACATGGTATAAGAATCGAAAATATCGTTTATGTTGATGAAGCAGAAGAACCAAATATTTTAGAAATCAAAACATTATTGTATTTACCAATAGATACAAGACCAGTTAAGAAAGAATTATTAGAAAACTGGGAATTAGAATGGTTAAATAGCTATAATGCAGAATGTTACAATAGACTATCTAAAGAATTAGATGGTGATGATTTAATTTACTTAAGAAAGATAACAAGAGAAATATAATGAATGACTTAAAATATGATTTATCGAGATTGCCAGATTTGCCTGGTGTATATTTGATGAAAGATAAGGATGACAACATAATATATGTAGGAAAAGCTAAAAACTTGAAAAATAGAGTTAGATCATATTTTAATGGTGAAAAAAATAAATCAATGAAGGTACTTAAAATGGTTGAAAAAATAGACCATTTTGAGTACATCATTGTTGAAAATGAAGTAGAAGCTTTAGTACTTGAATCTAATTTCATTAAAGAACATAGACCACATTACAATATTTTGCTAAGAGATGACAAGCAGTATCCATACATAATGCTTACAAATGAGGCGTTTCCTAGAATCGAAAAAGTTAGACAAGTTAAAAATGATGGGAATGAGTATTTTGGGCCATATCCAAATGCCTATGCAGTTAATGACGTTATCAGATTGTTGCAAAACACATTCAAACTTCGAGTTGATAAGATTGAGCAAAATTTCAATAGTGTTAAAAGACCATCTTTGAAGCAGTTTTTATATAAATACAATGATCCAAGTCATGATTATAAAGATCAAAATCAATATATGAAAAATGTTGAAAAAGTAAGAGATTTTTTAAAGGGGAATGTTAAAGAATTTATTAAAGAATTAGAGGGTAAAATGCTTTCTTATTCAAAAAATCTTGAGTTTGAAAGAGCTAAAGAGTATAGAGATCATATTTTTAATATAGAAAGTCTTATGGAAAGACAAAAAGTTACCACGGTTAATTCTGAAAATATGGACATAGTTTCATTATCTAAAGCGAGAAAATTTGTAACTATCCAAGTATTTTTCATGAGAAGTGGGAAAATAGTAGATAGGGAACATTTTATTATAGAAAATGATATGGACAATAATGACGCTGAAATTTTATCTTCATTTATGAAGCAATTTTATTTCGATATGACATACATTCCAAAAGAAATTATTTTGCTTGAATTACCTGAAGATTATCAAATTATAGAAGAGATTTTGTCGGAAAAAAGAGGTTCTAAAGTTAAACTTAAAGTTCCGATGCGTGGTGAAAAAGTAAGTTATTTAGATATGGCAACGAAAAATGCAAAGAAGATGATGTTAGAATATCTAAAGAAAATGGATAATAGAGAGAGAAATAAGAATCTTGGATTAAAGAGATTAGAGGAATTTTTAGGTATATTCCCGATTGATAGGATTGAAGCTTATGATATTTCTAATATATCCGGAGTTGATTCAGTTGGATCTATGGTTGTGTATCAAGAAGGGAAAAAATCTAAAAAGGACTATAGAAAATTTAAAATTAAAACTATTGAAGGGGCCGATGATTATGGGTCTATGAGAGAAGTGCTTACAAGAAGAATTAAAAGACTTATAAGCGATGAAGATAATACAAGTTTTTCAAAAAAACCTGATTTAATAATAATGGATGGCGGAAAAGGACAAGTAAATATTGCTTTGCAAGTAATGCAAGAATTTAATCAAGATATTAAAGTTATAGGGCTTGTTAAAAATGATAAGCATAAAACAAGAGCTATAATTTATGAAAATAAGGAAATCCCAATAGAAAATGATACTGCAATCTATAGATTTTTATATGACATCCAAGAAGAAGTCCATAGATTTGCGATAAATTATTTTAATAATGTTCATAAAAAGAAAATGTTTGAATCTGAACTTACTAAAATAGAAGGTCTTGGTGAAAAACGAATAATATCATTATTAAAAAAATTTGGTTCTATAGTTAATATAAAAAAAGCGACAAAAGAGCAGTTGTTAGAAGTAGATAATATAAATGAAGTTGTAGCAAATAATATTATAAAATATTTTGGAGAGAAAAATGGCTAAAAGTGTTAAATTATCAGAATTAGTTAAAGAGTTAGATTTAAAGGTTATAATGCCTGCAAGAGATTATGAAGAAATAGAAATTGCAAATGGTGATGTAAATAGACCGGGTTTACAATTATCAGGATTTATGGAAGCTTTTCCATATAAAAGAATTCAAATTATTGGTAATGTAGAATATAATTACTACATGCAAATGACCCCAGAGTTGAGATATGAAAGATTTAGAGGTATCTTATCTGAAGATATCCCATGTATAATTTTTTCATATAATAGAGATGTAACTCAAGATATCCTAGATTTAGCAAATTATTATAATAAAACATTAATTATTTCAGAATATGCGACAACTAAATTAATTAGTAAATTAAGTATGTCCCTAGAAAAACATTTAGCTGAAGAGTTGACCATTCATGCTGGTTTAATGGAAGTATATGGGTCTGGTGTGCTTATAAGAGGACAATCATCAGTAGGTAAATCCGAAACAGCACTAGATTTAGTAATAAGAGGACATAGACTTGTAGCTGACGATGTTGTAGACATAAAAAAGATTGATAATCAATTATATGGTACATCTCCAGAAAATATTCGTCACTTTATGGAAATTAGAGGTATCGGTATTTTAGATATAAGAAGACTGTATGGAGTAGGTTCGGTAAAAATAGATACAAGAATTGATATTGTAATTGAATTGGAAAAATGGGATGAAAATAAAGAATATGATAGGTTAGGATTGGAAGATGATTCAGATTTTATTTTAGGAGTTGAAGTCCCTAAATTAACTGTTCCAGTAAAACCAGGGAGAAATATTGCCATGATACTGGAAGTTGCAGTTAGAAATTTAAGACAAAAGAATTTGGGATATAATTCAGCGAAATATCTAACAAGCAGATTATTTAATGATATGAATCCAGAAGATACAAAAAATAATGAATATGTGAACATGTATGAGAATTTGTAATCTTAATTGATATATAATATTAAATGTTATATAATGTTTATGTTTTAAATGTATTATGGAATGAAAGGTTAATTATGAAAAAAAGTTTGAGATTTTATGCTGCTTTGTGGACTTCTAAATTTATAATTAAAACTATGAATCTATTAGGTAGAAGAGCTACATATTTACCGGGAATGATAGCATATAAATTATGTCCGGATATTATCAAATATATGAAAGTTCCAAAGACGACAATAGCTCTCACCGGCACGAATGGAAAGACAACAACGGCGAACATGATTTCTGATTTTCTAAACAAAAAAAAAATTAAGTATATTCATAATAATTATGGTTCAAATACTGTGGAGGGCATAATTGCATCATTTATTAAATTTTCAGATTTGAAGGGAAATTTAGATTATGAATATGGAATTATAGAAGTTGATGAAAGATCATCATATAGAGTTTATGAGCATTTTACACCAGATTACCTAATAGTTACAAATCTATTCAGAGATTCCTCAAAAAGAAATGCCCATGCTGATTATATATTTAATATATTAGAAGATTCAGTATCAGAAAAAACTAAATTAATATTAAATTCTGATGATTTAATAAGTTCACTATTAGATAAAGATAGAGAAAAAACATTCTTTTCAATTAATTTACTTGATGGAGAAGAAGAGGAAAGAAATTCAAGGATAAAAGATGTAGAAAACTGTCCGAAATGTAATCACAGATTAACTCCAGAGTTTATAAGATATAACCATATAGGACGTTATCATTGTGAAAATTGTGGATTTGAAAATTTTAAACCGGATTATTTAGTTAAATCTGCTGATTTAGAAAATAGGTTTGCAATAATAGAACATGATTCAAAAGAATATAAATTTAATTTACAAAGTAGTAATATTGTTGATTTATATAATTTATTAGCTGCCATTACAGCATTGAGTGAAATAGGATTTTCTATGAATGAATTAATTCGAAATTTTGAAGATGTTGAAGTTGTAAAATCTAGATATAATGACTATATGATTGGAGATAAGAGATTGGTTTATATTATGGCAAAGGCAATAAATCCAATTTCTGCATCCAGAACTTTTGATTATATAAGAAAGCAACCGGGAAACATTGCTGTTATTTTTGGAAATTCCAAGCATGACATAGGGTATAAAAATTCTGAAAATACATCATGGCTATATGATTTGGATTTTAGATATTTAAAAGATTCAGAAAACATAAAACAATATATTACATGTGGTAAGAGATTTAAGGACCAAGAGGTTGCATTGTTACTTTCTGGTATAGATAAAAATAAGATAATTAGTATTGATGGTTGGAGTGGTGTGGCTGAAGCTATAGATTATGATAATATTGATACTATATTTTTACTAAATGATATTGATACATTAGATTTGACAGGTAAAGTTAAAAAAGAAATAGAAAACATTTTGCAAGAGAGGTTGGATAAATGAAAATAGAAGTATTATATCCTGATATTGCAAATTTATTTGGGGAAATGGGACATATTGATTTTATAAGTAATATTTTTCCTTATGCTCAAGTTATAAAAACGCACATTACAGAAAAACCAAGATTTTTGGATGAAAAAATTGATTTGATTTATTTAGGACCTATGGCTGAAAAATACCAAGAACAAATTATTGAAAAATGGATTCCATATAAAGCTGAAATAAAGAAAAAAATTGAAGAAGGAAATATATTCTTATTTATTGGTAACGCTATGGAAGTGTTATTTGAATACATTGAAAAAGACAATGGAGAAAAAATAAATGGATTAGGTATATTTTCATATTATGCAAAAAGACAAATGATGAGTAGAATAAATTCATTATATCATGGTACATATAATGATATTGACGTAATAGGATTTAAGACGCAATTTACATATGCTCATCCAATAAAAAATAATGTTCCACATCTATTTAAGACAATTAGGGGTGTCGGAATGGATAAGGAAACAAAAAATGAAGGGATTAATTATAAAAACTTTTATGGTACCTATTTGATAGGGCCACTATTGATTATGAATCCGGATTTCACACTACAATTTATGAAAAATTTTATTGAAAATCCAAAGTTAGAATTTTATAAAGAAATGAAAGAAGCATTTAACATAAGATTAGAAGAATTTAAGGATTTTAAAACAACATTATAAAATTATTTAGATACAATTAATAGAGTATTATTTTAAATTATTAAAGTAATATTAAATATAAAAGGTGGAAATGATGAAGAAGAATACTTTGGGAAGTAAAATAGCAAGGATACAAGAAAAACTTAGAATAAAAAAACTTAAAGCAAGTGAAAGAAAATGGCTAGATCATAAAATGGAAACAAATGGATACTATGAAGGAAGTGAAGAAGAATATAATAAAGTAGTAGCTCCATTTTGGGCAAAATATGGTATGAAACCAGATAAAAAATGGTTCCAATATACAGGATATAAAGAACAAAAGTTTGATCCATACATGATACCAGATGATTTTTATTATGCAGAATTAAATAGATATCTAAATGATTCAAGATATGATGAGTTTTTATATAATAAAATTTATTTTGAATATTTTTTACCAGAAGCAAAGAAAGCAAACACTATTATAAAATATGCTCATGGATTTTATAGAACAAATAATGATGAGTTGGTAACTAAAGATGGAGCAATTAATTTATTAAGATCATTTGGTAAGGTCATAATAAAACCTTCAGACAATATGAAGGGAAGAGGGGTTGAAGTTATTGATTTTAATACAGATGAAAGAGAAGCTTTAAGAAAAATAGAAATAAAAATTAAAAGTGGAGATTTTGTTGCTCAAGAATTAATTAAACAATCAGAACAAATGAATAAATTTAATGATTCAAGTGTAAATACTATTAGACCTATTTCTCTTATCATAAATAATGAAGTTGTAATTTTATCTAAGATATTGAGGATTGGAGCAAAAGGAGCTGTAGTTGATAATTATTCTAATGGAGGCAAATCAAGACTTATAGATGATGAAGGCTATTTAGTAGATTATGAATTCGTTAGCGACAAAATGGTAAATTTTGATGATAATGGAAATAAAATTCAAAGAGAAAAGTTAATTGGTTATGATAAGGTAGAAACATTAGTAAAACAATATCATAAAAAATTTCCTCACTTAAGAATTATAGGATGGGATTTTGCTATTGATGAAAATTATGAACCAGTCCTAATTGAGTTAAATGGATATGTTGGTGATAACCAAAGAGAAGATGGAAGAGGAACTTTTGGTAAATATACTGAACAAGTATTAGATGAATTTTATGCTAATAAAAATAAATAAAATCGACTAAAGTATTTTGAGAGGAAAACATGAATAAAGTAACAAATTTTGCAAATAATGCAATTTCAAGTTTAAGATATACAGTCTACAAAAAAAGACAAAGAGATATATTGAAAAATAATATGCGTGAATATGATTATTACGAAGGATCAAAAGAAGAATATGAAAAAGTCGTTTTACCATTTTGGAAAAAATATGGATTAAAACCTGATATTAGATGGTATCAATTTTTTGGATATAAAGATCAAAAATTTAATCCTCACTTTATTCCAGATGATTTTTTCTATACAGATCTATATAGATTCTTAAATGATGTAAATTTTGATGAAAAATTACAAAATAAAATATTTTTAGATTCTATGTTATATGATGTAAATAGACCAAGAGCGGTGTTAAAATATGAAAATAAAATATTTGTAAATGAAAATAATGAGTTTTTAACAAAAGAACAAGCATTACAAACATTGAAAAAAGAAGGAAAAGTAATAGTTAAACCTTCTGATGATATGCAAGGAAATGGTGTTGAAATTTTAAATTTTATCGATAATGAAGCAAAAGCCATTAAAGAATTTGAAGAAAAAGTTAAAACAGGAGATTTTATTGTTCAAGAGTTAGTAAAACAATCTGAACAAATGAACAGGCTAAATAAATCAAGTGTCAATACTTTTAGAATTACAACATTATTGATCAATAATAAAGTAGAATTTGTATCATCCATTGTTAGATATGGTCGAGAAGGATCTATTGTCGACAATATGGCTAGAGGAGGTATATCCAGAGTTTTAGATAAAGATGGATATATGTCAAAACAAGCTAAAATTCATGAAAAATTATTTATTACAGAAGATTTTAAGGTTGAAAAATTAGAAGGATTTAAGGAAGCGTTAGCTCTTGCTAAAAAATTACATCCTAGATTTTCACATGCAAGATATATAGGATGGGATTTTGCAGTAGATCAAAATAATCAACCTGTATTCATTGAATTAAATGCATATCCTGTAAATAATCAAAGACAATATGGACCTGCATTGGGAGATTTTACTGTAGAAATTTTAGATGAATATTTAGAATATAAAAAATCAAAAAAATAATTAAAGTTTAATAAGTTAATGTATTACACAGGTTTTTATTTAGTAGTTTCATTAAAATTAAACGATGTTGAGAGGATATATGATTAAGAAAATATTAAATTCTAATTGGAAAGGTATATTAACTGTATTAAATGATATGTCTAAGAGATCAAAAAGATTAAGAATTGACCTATTTATTGATATGTATAATATGTATAAAAAATATGGATATACATGGTTAAATTATTATACTTATAATTTTGACAGAGTAAAAAACTTAGAAATTAGAAGAACTTTTTTATCTCAATATGGAGATAATAGTAAAATATACAGAGAGTTTATAAAAAGTCCAGAAATAAAATATCTGCAGGATAAAATTCAATTTAATAAAAAATTTACTAAATTTTTAGGAAGAGAGATAATTAATTTAGAAGATAATAATCTTGAAGAATTTAAATCATTTATACGAAAAAATCCAATATTTTTTGCTAAAGATCCTGTATTAATGGGTGGGAAAGGTGTGGAAAGAGTTGTTTATAATGAAAATTATGATGCGTATAAATTATATGAAAGATTGCTTTCAGAGGGAAAAATAATCTTAGAGCAGTCAGTAATTCAACACCCTGAAATGAAGAAATTATCATTAAATTCACTAAATACGATAAGAACAGGAACAGCGATTGATAAAGATGGGAATATAAGTATATTATATAATGTCTTAAGAGTATCTGGAAATGACAGCTATTTAGATAATGCAAGTCGTGGAGGATATTGGACTTTATTAAATGAAAATGGCGTTATAGATAAACCATTATATAGAGATTTGCCAAAAGAAGATGTGATTGGGATAAACCCGATTACAAAATTTAATTACATGGGATTTAAGATTCCATACTTTGAAAAAGTAAAAGAGCTTGCTATACAAGCTGCTTCTGTATGTAAAGATTTAAAATACGTAGGTTGGGATATTGCAATTACAGAAAAAGGCCCAATCTTAATAGAAGGCAATGATTTTCCAACTACAGAACTATATCAAGCCCATATTCACATGGAAGATGGTAAAGGTAAAGTTAAACTTTTTGAAGAAAAATTAGGAATGAAATTGAGATAGAAATTAAAAACCGTTGTGATACAACTAAAATTGTTGTTTTGTAGCGGTTTTTTTGTATTTTATTAATTATTTTGAATTATAAAATTTTAATACTTATATATTTAGCAAATAAGCTTAATTAGTATATTATATATTTAGTAAATGAAAACTAAATAAAAATCACGGAGGTAATAATGAATCTAAAATTATATAAACATTTAAAATACACTATATACAAACAAAGTTTATTAAAACTAAATAATAAAAAAATTTTACATTTATAGATGAATATACAGATACTAGAAAATTAGATTTTCCATTAATTAATAAAAAATTTGAAGAACTAAAAAATACTAATAAAATTTTTGTAAAACAAGTTTTATCAAAAGCGATATATGATTTATGTGAATTTGAAAAGATGGAAAAATCAATTTATGTAGTTTATGGTAATTTATTTGAAAATAGTAATATTAAAAAATTAGTCTATTTAGCTAAAAATAACAATATAGATTCACTTATTAAAATTAATAATTATTATATTTTAGTTATTTCAAAAGATAATAAAAATATTAAAATTTTAGACTTATCAAAAAATGATAATTATGAAGATGTAAATCTTGATAGTGAAAATATAATTGAAAATGAAGATTTAATTAAAAAGATTGAAACATCACCTCTATCTTTCATTTGATTTAGAACCATTAGCCAATATTTAAATGTTTCATTTTCTCCAATCCACATTCCAATATTTCCTTAAAACCATTTATGTTATATCCTAAAGCTATGTATACAGCTTTTTTGCTATTAGACAATTTTCTCTTACATGATAGTGTATTGCATCTATGAATACAAAAGGATAGACCTTATCTAAAGGTCTATTTTGCCACTCATCAATAGTTGGTAATATTTTATTTGTAGTACTGCTTACAAGTCTTGCTAATACTCCAAAACCATATATATCTTTAATGTGTGATGAAATATCTCTTGTTGTCATACCTTTAGAATACATTGATATTATTTGTGCTTCAATATTTGAAATATCTTTATTGTATTTTTTCAATATTTGTGGCTCAAAACTTGCATCTCTATCTCTTGGTATATTTATTTCTAGTTCTCCAATGCTGGATTTAACTATTTTTTTACTACTTCCATTTCTTGTATTTATTGAAAGTGGTGTTTGTCCATATTTATAATCCAAATGCTCATCTATTGAAATTTGGCTGGGAAAGTCCTATCTTTTAGGTCAACAGCTGGTAGTATGGCTGGTCATAGCATTTTACTTAAGCGGAATCAGATAATCATTAGTAGCCTTTTCAAGTGCTAGAGGACTTTTTTATTACACTAGATTTAAGCCTATATTTGAAGCTGCATTTAACATTATCATTTCCTTGATTTTAGTAAATAGATTGGGAACTTATGGAGTCTTGATAGGGACTGCTATAAGTTTATTATTAACCTTTTGGATAGATCCCTACATCATCTATAAAAAGCGTTTGAGAAAACCTCTTAAAAATTTTGTATTTTTAAATTTTCTAATTGCTTTATGGATTATACTTTTTACAGGACTAATTTATACGATAGTAAAAACTTTTAAATTAGATAATATGAATTTCATATTATTTACATTATTAATTATTATATTAGCCTCCATTGCCTCCATAGTCCCTATATTTATTTCTGGAGAGTATAGCTTTTATAGGGGAGAAATATTAAAAATTTTTAGAAAGATTTTTCATAAGAAATAGTATTATTAGATTATAAAAAAAAGCTGATCTTATAGGTGCTATATAAGACCAGCTTTTATCATATTTAGGAATTATATTTAATTTTTTTATATTTCTAATATATAATTTATCAATTTTATTGACTATCTATTAATAGATTTTCTTTTTTTTGAAACTATATATAGTCCAGCTAAAGAAATAATTGATAATCCTATATAAAGTCTTGTTTGATGGCTGTCTCCTGTGTTTGGTGAGCTTATTTTACCATCCTTATTTGCATCTTGTACAAGATTTGTATTAGTTTTATCTGCTTTAGAAACCTTAAAGCTGAATTCAACGTCTCCTGCAGCGTGTGTAGTGCTTCCATTGAATACTAGTGTTAGATTATGCTTACCTTCTTTAAGAGTTTCTAATAGCTCATTATTTAATCTAACAATTGTTGATCCTTCTTTTACTGTATACTTATCTTTTGGTAAAACCTGTCCATTTAGTTGAACTTCTTTAAGTGCATCCAGTTCACCATTACTCTTAAAGCTTAACTTACTATCACTTCCTTTTACAAATTTTTGTACATTTTTTGTTAGATCAAGAGGTAGTGGTAACTTTTTACCATTTTCTGTATCAGCTGGTTTATCGTCATCAGCCGGTTTATCATAGTCAGCCGGTTTATCATAGTCAGCCGGTTTATCACAGTCAGCCGGTTTATAATAGTCAGTCGGTTTCTCATCATTATCCGGTTTCTCATCATTATCCGGTTTCTCATCATTATCCGGTTTCTCATCATCAGCCGGTTTTTCTACTAAGTATTTTTCATCAAGTTCGTATTCTGCAAGAAGTCCTAATGCTGAAGGTGGGAATATTTCATCTACAGGATGTTCTTGAGGATCTAGGCTTTCAAAGTAAACTGTTTCATATCCATCTACTTTTATCCTGAACACCTGATCTTTTTCGAGTTGTCCAAAATTAATGCTAAATAATTCATCAATTTTGGTGTAAGATTCAGGGCTTAGTACTTGCCATTTATCATCCTTAAATACTTCAATATCCTTAATTGCCTTAAACCATTCTTTTGATTCTTGGTCAAATACAGGCATACCATTTTCTATAAATCCTAGTAGGACAAGCTTGTTAGGTTCAACATCAGATACTATTAGATTAGCCCTATTTAATGGGGATCTTTTCATTTTTAAATCAATTTTGTAGTTAAATACTAAGTCTGTATCTTTTATCTTAAGTTCTAAATCAATGCTGAATAGTCTTTCTTGTTCATCAACATTCCAATCCTTGACATCAGCTAATCCTATCAAGTTTCCTAGACTACTTACTTCTAAACCATTTATGTGACTTGAATATATTAGTTCTAAATTTAATCCTTCAAGGTCTATTAAATTATTTGTTTTTTCATCTTCATAGTATTTATTTTCTTCTACTTTTAAAGATTTTAATTTTAAATCTAACTTTTTGATTTTCTCTTCTACAAGTTTTGCTTTACTGTTTACGCTGTTAGTATCTTCATCTTTAGAAACTAATACTTTTATTTCTAAGTCAAAACTTGCGTCTAAAAGACTTTGTTTTAACTCATCAGTTATTGGCGAATTAGAGTTTATGTTATAGACATTCCAGAATTTTTCAGTCATTTTAACTTTTGTTGTAAGTGTTAGAGGTTTAGAAGTTTCGTCCTCTGACCAATCCTCTACATTTACCTTGCCAACAAGATTTCCCTTATTATCTATACTTAAACCATATTTGTTTTCTGATTCTAATAGCTTAAAGTATTCTTCATTTACAAATAGGACATTAGTATTTTCAGGTACATCTTTATTGTTTTCTATTACAAGATCATTTTTTACAAGATAGTTTTCTAAATAAGCTTTCACTTCATTTATTTGTTTATCAACATTAGGCTTATTATCTTTTGGTTTATCTTCAGGTTTTTTATCTTCAGGTTTTTTATCTTCAGGTTTTTTATCTTCAGGTTTTTTATCTTCTACTTTTGTATAAATTGGCTTGATATAAAAATCTGTGTCAGGCATTTCAAATTCTAGCCTTTTATTTTTTATATTTGCCATTATATCAGAGTAAATTTTAGGAAAATCATCTTTTATAGAATATGGCTCTTGCCATTTTTTAAATTCGAAACCTTCTTTATCAATAGCTTCTATAACCACTTTTTCACCAGATTGTATTTGTAAATCGTTAGAGTCATGCTCTGGACTTATAAATTTAACATCACTTGTTGAAAGGGTCCATTTTTTAGCATCTAAATCACCGGTATTTATTGTTAATACTAGATCTTCAGGTAAGCCTTTTTTATTAGCATTGTAAATGTTTTTGCTGATTGTTATAAGGTATTTTGAATTAGAATCTAAAGGCTTTCTTAAAGATTCTTCATAAGTTAAAGTTCCAACCATTGTAAAGCTTAGTTTAGAAACAGTTTTTCCGTTTTCTTCAACTATTTCAAATACCTCATCAGTTAATTTTGAATCAGTAGTATGTCTGCTTTCCACATCCTTACGCATATATATACCGGAACCATTGCTGTAAGCATCGGCCTTTGTAAAGTTTTCTAATGAAACTGGTTGGTTAAAGTATAAAGAGATTCTAGTATCTTCGCTTGTTAATTTATAATTTGGATTTTGTAATATATCTTTACTTTTCTCGTCATTAATAAGAGCTTTTTCAAGTTTTAATTCTTCAGTTGCTGTTTCTGTCAGGCTAAAGTTTAAGGTTAAACCGGGAGATTCTAAAAAGGCTTGGCTTCTATCTTCATTCATTAACCAGTTACTTATATTTAGGCTGTAGTTAGAAGTGGATAAAAGAGCTTCTACCGGTGAGATTTTTATATAATCATCATGGACTTCAAGCTTAGTGTTAATATCTTGATAGCCACCCTTCATGATCTTTACATGGGTCAAAGCTGCTGTTTCATTAACTTTTTGATTTGTAAATATCTTGATTTCAACAGGTTGGGATACCTTAACATCATTTTTAAACTCAGCTCCGTTGATTTCAATTTTAGTTATTTCAGCTTTTTTAGGAAACTTAGCTACAAAACTTTCTTTAGTTATTTCTTTATCTCCAGCTAAGGCTGTAATTGTTACATTAAAAGGTCTTTCTTGGCTTTCTAGCTTGATTATATCATCACCACTCCTTTTAAAATCTACATCAAATTCTGAATCATAAAGGGTTCTAAACCTTGTATATTCTCCTGTAAAATTTTGAGAACTTTTAGGGATAAATGCATATTCTTTATCCTCAATTTTTACACTATATTTATCTGCTTGCAGAATTGTCTTCCATTTAAATTGAAAACCAGGGTAATATTTAGAGGTATCACCGCTGTATTGCCTTTGATATTCCCAACTAAGGTCTTCAAATTTTAGATTAAAATCTTCTTGGTTAGCCATGACATCTCTACCTGAAACAATAAATAAAGCTATCATTAAAAGGCTTACAAAAAATTTTTTCATACTTCCTCCTGTTTTGATTTTAGGTTTACCAAATAATTATATTTGGCATTACTAAATTATAATATATGCGAGTCGGTAAAGCAAGAAGAATTTTTATTGTTTGAGTTTATATTTTAATTCTCGTATTATAGATATAAAGATATAGGCAAGTAGCTTTATACTAAAAGTATAAAAGAAAAAAATATTTCAAAAAATAATATAGACAAGTTTATCAATAAGAGCAGCTATCAAATGTCAATAGATAAATGATTAATTGTTTGCAGTGCTCATGGATTATAATTTTTTATCTAAAACCTGTCAAGGGAGAGCACCTTGACAGAACTTAGCTAAAAAATTACTTAAATTTGTGCACAGCAAACAAACCTAATAATTTAGGTGAAAAAAACAATATTAACAATTAAATATTTGGAGTATACAACTTGTTGTCACGCAATACTGCAAAAATGATGTTAGTAAGCTTTCTAGCAACGGCTCCAATAGTTGTTCCATGGGCTTTTCCTCTGTCTCTCATACCTTGATAGTACTTAGATAGAGCAGGATCTCTAAATGCAGCAACAGTTGCTGATAGCCAAATTGCTCTTCTTAAGTATGGTGAACCTCTTTTAGATATTTTAGTATTTGAAGCACTAAATTCTCCGGATTGCTTAACTGAAACATCAAGACCAGCATAAGCAACTAACTGACTTGCTTTTTCGAATCTTGAAATATCACCAATTTCGGAATAAATTGCTGCTCCAAGAACTTCTCCAACACCTATAATGCTAGTAATTACAGGGCAAAGTTCATTAAGCATGAAAGAAATTTCTTCTTCAATTTCATAAATTTGATCTTCTAAAAATGAAATTTGATTAATGATTTGCTTGATTTGGAAAGAAAAAGATTTTTTAGCAAATTTAATTCCAAAGGAGTTTGAAGCTATAGCTTGAATCTCTTCAGCCTTTTTTAGACCAAAACGCCCTTTACTACATTTAGAAAGAAGATTTGCTAATTCTTGTGAAGAAATGGAGAGCATATCTTCTGGAAGAGGATATTTAGATAAAAGCTCTTTTGAAGTAACTCCATAGATATTAGAAAAAAGTGTTGAATATTCTGGAAAAACTTGGTCAAGAATAGCGACTAGTTTTCTTTTCCAATCAGAGCATTCATCAACTAAAGCAAATCTGTATCTTGAAAGATTTCTTAGTGCAAAAGTATCTTCATCAGAAAAATTTGAGATTGAGTATTCACCAAACCTCATAATTTGAGCGATAACAAACGAGTCAACAGCATCATTTTTGGTTTGTCTTATGTACATTTTTCTGAAAGCTTCTGATTGAATTGGATTTATGACGATACAATTAAATCCAAGCTCTAGAAGAAAAGAATAAAGACTAAGCCAATAGTGACCAGTTGCTTCCATTACAATAATGCAATTGTTAATATCAAGATTAAAATAATCAAGAAAATCCCTAAACTTTTCTAAACCTTTAATAGTATTAGAAAAAGATATACTTTTAGATAAGGATTTTCCAGAAGAGTCAATAATAGAAGCTTCGTGGTTTTTCTTTGCGATATCAATACCAATGTAAAACATAAAATCACCTAGTTTCAAAAAATTTAGATAGAAAAAGTTCCCTCTAGAACTTTACGACAATGCAACCTCGTTAGACATACAGCAACGAATGTGCTATCCAGCTCATACGCATAAAGACGTAAAGAAGAGGCGTAACCCTTAATAAGGAAGACAAAAGCTTCAAGGAGGAGAACTACGACCTCTATCTATACAACTATTATCCCATAAAGAATGTGGGATGAAAATAAAATATGTAGTTTTAACTACAACATTATTATACGAGGAGTATAGGATTGAGATTGTGGCATCAAGATTTAATTTGTAAATTACCTAGAAATCAACTTCTTGGTCAGCATAGAGAATATTGTGCTTTAAAGGGAAATGGTTGGAGGATAAGGCATAAGACTGTGGACTATGTATTTAATTATTCGCCCTACCACTTATATAGTTATCACACATTGGTCATGGATGAAATGGAAAAGAGGGGTTATAGGGTCTCTATAGAATGGATAAATAAAAATTATAGGGGCAAGAAAGCACCGGCATATAGAGAACTTAAAGAAGAAAATGTAGGTAAACCTATATACTCGGAGCATGATAAAAAATATATGCAAGAATGCATTCAAAATTTAAATGATAAAGGTATTTTTATATAATAAGTCTCTTTGTGATGGAGGCTATAATATAAATTAATAACCTGTAAGTTTGATTGAAAGATTTTAAATATATGATACAATATAATTGCTTTATTAATATACATATTAATAAAGTAACATATAGAAAGGGGTATTTTATTTTGAGAAATAAAATTATGATTAAGAGACGTGTTAGTTTCATGCTCGTATTTGCTATCTTATTTGGTTTTTTTACACCTTTTAGTAATATGAAGAGTGTGTCAGCGGCAGGTCTGGAAAATATTGAAAGAAGTTTTTCAGTAGAAGTTGGAAGTGACACCTATAAAACAAATGGTGTATTAGATAATGTAATTAATGTAGACACTAGCCAGCTTCCTTTAAATGCTGATGGTAAGGGAGCGGTTACAGTTAACTTCCATGTAACTAACAAGGGGACTACAGCAGGTAATGTAGATAAAAATGCTTGGATTGGATTAGATACTAGTAGAGGACTTGCACCGGTTAGACACTATGTTAGCCCTGAAGATGATGCTAAAGGTTTTAAAAGTTACAATAAAGTAGCTTATCCTTTCTTACACTCCAAGGGAAATGCAAAAAATCAATTACAAGCAGGTGATACTGTTACTCTTAAAATGGATTTTTTAGTAGATCCTAATGTAAATTCACAAATAATTGTAAAGCAATATCTTACTAACCCAAATCCTGAAAAAGTAACTGTAAACTTTACAAATGTCAAAAAGGATGTTGAAGCAAATCCTAGTAAGTATTTAGCACCTACTATGACTTTAGAAGCAGGATTAAGCTTGTTATCAACAAGTATGCAAGCACCTAATCGACAAGATAGAGTGGATATAAAAGGATTATTAGAAGCTAATGGAGAAGTAAAATCCAAGTTTAGATATGAAATTCAAAATACTTCATCCTATCTTGCACCTGTAAAAACTCAACTAGTCTTTTCGGATAATGTGAGACTTGAAAATTTATCAAATAATGGTTTAAATGCTAGCATTGATCAAAATATTGTAACTATTGATGGACAACTTAATGGAGGGAAAGTAGGACTTGTAGAGCTTGATTTACTTGTTGATGGTAAACAAGGTTCACTAGTAGAGGTTAAGCATGTCTTTGCTGGTGCTGCAAGTCAAGATCAGTCTCTAAAGGCAGATCTTTACAACTCTGATTTTGAAGCCTATAAGGCAAAAGTCTTGGCTAACCCAAAAGCTTACTTAGAAGATGAAATAAGTGTTATCTTATACTATCCTGATGGTACAAAAGGAAGAGAAATAAATGTAAGCAAGGGACAAAAGTTCGAAGACTTAATTGATATAGATCAATATAGAAACGCAGATGGAAAAGTTAATCTTGATCTTGTGTATAAATTCAGAAATACTTCAGATTTAACACTAAATAATATAAACTTTATAACAGAATTTAATAGTAGTAAATCTGTAACTGATTTTACACTTGTAAACAATTCCGGCTTAGATGTTAAATTTAGACAATTAGGACAAAATGATTCAGGTTATTTAAAAGAAACTGATTTAAAAGCTTTCGCTAACTACGATCCTTCTCAACTAAGCTTAATGCACACAACAGGCTCAATAGCTCCTAAGAGTGAATTTGTTGTAAAATTAAATCATGAAATTACTCCTGGAAAAAAACTATTTTGGAGAGAATATCCTTCTTCACCAAGACAATTTAATACCGGTGTAAATTCTCTAGTTACTTATCCAATCTTTAACAGGGATAAAATAGCAGATGTGCCACTAGTATTAGTTTTAGAAACGGAAAATCCCGGTGTTTTCAAAGTAGCTACGGATCTTAAAGATATAGATGTAAGATTAAGCCCTGAAGAAATTAAGTTTAGTAACAATGCATATACTAATTGGAAAGATACTGTATCAGAGAATGTTTTATACTATGGTGGCAGCTATGTTATAGACTCTATGAAAATCTTTAATATGATAAAAAGTTTTGGTTACTCTGTTAATATCATAGGTGGGCAAGGTGGTATAGACCTTGGATTTATGTCTAATATGGAAGGCCCGGATGTTTTTGAAAATGGAGATATACAAAAATACTATTATTATACAACAAACGGAGGAGCTATTCTTCTAGACTATAACAATCTTGGAAGTGGAATTACAGGGGATCAAGAATTTATTCATTTAGAAGTTCAAAAGATTTTTGAAAGTAAACCTGTAAGCATTTATCAAGGGCAAGCATGGACTCCTGGAGATTCTTTAGTATTTTTCAATCCAAACTATCCTGGTGTTACAGACTATACAGTAACGGACAATGTAGACACCAATACTCCTGGTGTATATAATGTAACATTTACTTATAAGATTAAGGATGATGTAGTTATAACAAAGACTGATGTAGTTAATGTTTTACCTATACCGGGTGCATCTGTCATGCCTAAAGTACAAGGTATAGTTGAAGGACAAGATATAGATACTGTTGAAGTTACAACAGAAGATAAAAATGCAAAAGTAAGTGTTAAGGGCGACTTAAGCAAAGGCTTAGTATTTGAAAATAATATTTTAAGCGGAAGTCCACAAATAGATGACTGGGCAGTAGATGAAGAACAAAGAGAAATAAAACTTACACTTCTAGTAGAAAATTCTGTGGCACCTTCTTCAGAATTGACAGTATATATACTTGTTCAAAGAGATACAGATGGTGACGGTACACCGGATGTTGAAGATCTAGATGATGATGGAGATGGATTTACAGATGAAGCAGAAAAAGCTGCCGGTACAAATCCAAAAGATGCAAAAGAAGTACCATTAACAGGTCTACAAGCAATAGCTGGTGTAAAAGTTGAACCAAAAGAACAGACTGTAGTTGAAGGTAAGGAAATAAAAGCAGTTATAGTAAGTCCGGAAGACAAACAAGCAAAAGTTACAGTAGAAGGACCACTATTTAAAGGTTTGAGATTTGAAAATAATGTGTTAACTGGAAGTCCACAAGTAGACGATTGGTCAGTAGATGAAGAAGAAAGAAGACTAGAAGTTACTTTCTTAGTAGAAAATTCTGACGGGTCAAAAGTTAGACAAACTGTTACAATCTTGGTGCAAAGAGAAAAGGTTGAAAACACAGATACTCCAAAAGATCCTATCGTAAATGATAAAGAAGATAAACCATCCCAATCTGAACAAGATTTAAACAAAGATAATAAAAAAGATATGAAGTCTCCTAACACAGGCGACAGTCATAGTCTTGTACTAAGCTTAGCATTTATAACAGTTACACTAGTAGCATTATATTATGTAACAAAAAGAAAAAAAGAATTAGATAAATAATCTACAAACATAAAATGTGGTGTAGCAGAATAGACGATTTCTATTTTGTGCACCACTTTTTTTTCTAAAATATGCCTTTCATATATCAGTTAGATAGAAGTTACCTGCTACAAAAATTTCTATAAAATAAAGAAAATGAAATAATACTCATTATCCATATATCAAAAAGGTCCTTGAAGCTGGTAAAAATGTTTTATCTGAAAAAATAATAGTTCTAAATGTCGACCAACTAAAAGTTTGCGTGTAAATTGCTAAAGAAAAAAACTTGTTTTTAGTTGAATCCATGACTATCCATTATATGCCTTTATTCAGAAAAATTAAAGCATGGATAGAAGAACATAATCTTGGTAAATTAAAAATGATTCAGGTGAATTTTGGAACTTTTAAAAATTTTGAAGACAGATATTTCTTTAAAAAAGAATTAGCCGGTGGAGCTCTATTTGATATAGGGGTATATGCCCTAAATTTTGTAAGATTTTTTATTTCTCAGAAACCTGACCAAATATCAAGTTATGTAAACATACATGAGTCAGGTGTTGATGAATCTTCATCAATAATTCTGAAAAACAAGAAAGAAGAGTTAGCTACTGTTTCCCTTACTTTCAGAGCTAAAATGCCAAAACGAGGACTTGTAGCCTATGAAAAAGGATATGTAGAAATTAATGAGTATCCACATGCGACAGAAGCTACACTTGTTAAACTAAATGGAGAAAGAGAAAGTCTTAAACTTGGGGATAGCAATAGAAGACTTGCTTATGAAGTGGAGTATATTTCAGAGCTTTTAGAAAAAACAAATGAAAATAAATACTTAAATTATACAATTGATGTATTAGAAATTATGGATGAATTAAGACAATCTTGGAAGTTAAAATATGAGGGGGAAGAAGTTTAATTTTATAAGCAAAACGAGTAATGAAATAGTTTAAATTAATTACTGATAAAAACATATAAAGCTATTAATGATAGATAAAAGAAGTATTTTAAGCCGAAGAATACATTTTCATAATTTTGAAAAACAGTTTTAAAAATTTACTAATTTTTGATATTATATACTTGACTAGTAAATAGTCACGAAAAGGAGGAATTTATGTTAGGTATTATACTAGCAAGTCATGGTAGTCTAGCTGAAGGAGTTAAAGAAGCTGGACAAATGATTTTTGGACAACAAAGCAATCTAGCGACTTGTACACTTATGCCAAACGAAGGACCTGATGATATTAGAAATAAGATTGAATCAGCTATTAAATCATTTGATAATCAAGATCAAGTGCTTATACTAGCTGACCTATATGGGGGTACCCCTTTCAATCAATCATCTGCTTTGTTGGCTGGTAAGGAAGACAAGTGGGCTATAGTGGCGGGATTAAACTTGCCTATGTTTATTGAAGCTCTATCTTCAAGGATGGACCCGGAAATGAATGCCCATGATATTGCAAAACATCTTGTATCTGAAACAAGACAAAATATAAAGGCTTATCCTGAAGCGTTACAAAAAGAGGAAAGTCCTAAAAAAGAAGTTTCTGATAAATTTGCTCAAGGCCAAGTTGTTGGAAATGGCAAAATAGAGTATGTTTTATGTAGAATTGACACAAGACTCTTACATGGTCAAGTTGCTACCTCATGGACTAAGACTACAAAACCAAATAGAATTATTGTAGTAAGTGATGAAGTTGCCAAAGATAATTTAAGAAAGAATATGATTATAGAAGCTGCACCATCAGGTGTTAGGGCTCATGTTGTGCCAATTTCAAAAATTGTTGAGGTTGATAAGGATCCTAGATTTGGAAACACAAAAGCTATGTTATTATTTGAAAATCCGGAATCCTTATTAAAGGCAGTTAAGGCTGGCTTAAGTGTTAAGCATGTAAATATAGGATCAATCGCTCATTCATTAGGAAAGGCAGTTATCACAAATGCAGTCGCTATGGGAAAAGATGATTATGAAGCCTTAGCAGAGCTAAGCGAACTAGGTATCGAATTTGACGTGAGAAAGGTGCCTTCAGATAGCGATCAAAAATTTGAAAATATAATGAAAAAAGCTAAAAATGAGCTTTATTAAGGAGAAAAAATGAGTACTATTCAAATTATTTTAATTTTTATAATAGCATTCTTAGCAGGTATGGAAGGAGTTTTAGACCAATTCCAATTCCACCAACCTTTAGTTTCAGCAACTTTGATTGGTTTAGTTACAGGTCATTTAGAAGCTGGGATTATACTAGGGGGATCTTTGCAATTAATCGCTCTAGGTTGGGCTAACGTTGGTGCAGCCATTGCTCCGGACGTTGCTCTTGCAAGTGTTGCTTCTGCAATTATTATGGTTCTTGGTCTTGAAGGAGGAACTGCAGATTTACAAACAACAATATCTACAGCTATAGTTTTAGCTATTCCACTTGCTGTAGCAGGACTATTTTTAACAATGTTAGTAAGAACAATCAGTATTACTCTGGTTCATGGTATGGATAAGGCTGCAGAAACAGCTAATTTTAAAGGTATCGAGATGCTTACTTATGCAGCTGCATCATTGCAAGGTTTAAGAATTGCTATACCAGCTCTATTACTTTGCTTCATAAGCCCGGAAGTTGTTACAAATACACTTAATTCAATGCCTTCATGGCTTGCAAATGGTATGTCAATTGGTGGTGGTATGGTTGCTGCAGTTGGTTATGCTATGGTTATTAACTTGATGGAAACAAAAGAAACTTGGCCATTTTTTGCTTTAGGTTTTGTATTATCAGCAATACCACAATTAACTCTAATTGGTCTTGGTGTAATCGGTATATCATTAGCTCTTATCTATACAACACTTAAGAGATCAGGTTCAAATAACAATGGTGGCGGCAATTCAGGTGACCCATTAGGCGATATTTTGAACGATTATTAGGAGGAAAGATATGACAGAAAATAGATTAACACTTACTAAAAAAGACCGTATGAATATTGCTATTCGTCACCAATTGTTACAAAGTTCTTGGAATTATGAACGTATGCAAAATGGTGGTTGGGCATATTCAATGATTCCGGCAATTAAAAAATTGTATCCTACAAAAGAAGGACAAGTTGCCGCATTACAAAGACACTTAGAATTCTATAATACTCACCCTTACGTATCAAGTCCAGTACTTGGTGTAACCTTAGCTCTTGAAGAAGATAGGGCAAATGGTGCTCCAATTGATGATGCGACAATCCAAGGTGTTAAAGTAGGTATGATGGGACCATTAGCTGGTGTAGGGGATCCTTTATTCTGGTTTACTCTTAGACCAATTTTGGGAGCACTAGGTGCTAGCTTGGCTCTCACAGGAAGTATTATGGGACCTTTACTATTCTTCTTTGCATGGAATATTATTAGAATTGTTTTCGAATGGTATACACAAGAATTTGGATATAAAGTTGGTAGAGAAATTACCAAAAACTTATCAGGCGGTTTATTGGGTATGATAACAGAAGTTGCTTCTATACTTGGTATGTTTATCATAGGGGCATTAGTAAATAGGTGGGTAAGCATTTCATTTGCACCTGTTGTATCCAGAATTACTCAATCTCCCGGAGCCTATATCGAATGGGCAAAATTACCTCAAGGAGCAGAAGGTATAAAGCAAGCATTATCTATGTATGATTCAATCGGACCAAGTGCTTTAGACCAAATAAAGGTTACAACATTACAAAGTAACTTAGACCAATTAATACCGGGTTTAGCAGCCTTGATACTTACATTAGTATGTTCTAGACTATTGAAAAAGAAGGTTTCTCCAATTGTGATTATATTAGCCTTATTCGTAGTTGGTATTGTTGGACACGTAATAGGTATTTTCTAGAATGTTTAACTCTCAAAACAAAGAAGTTACATTTTCTATAAAGGCAAGCCATCTTACAGGGATTCCTTCATATGGAAATGTATACCTAGGAGATAAAGCTTTTGAATATTATAATGAAAAAAATGTGAATGACTTTGTACAGATTCCTTGGGATCAAATATCCCACATATCTGCATCAGTCATACTAGGTAAAAAGATTAATAGGTTTGCTATTTTCACAAAAAGTAATGGACACTTTACATTTTCTACTAGAGATAATAAAAAAACTCTTAAATCTATGGGAAATTATTTCCCGGTAGAAAAAATGTACAGGTCTCAGTCTCTGGTATCATTTTTTAATAAAAAGATAAAAAATTTATTTAGGTCAAATAAAAAGTGAGAAAAGCTGTGAACTATATTAATTTGTAAAAGATTTAAATATTAAGTCTTATATTGTTAAGTAAATATATAATATTTTTAAATCCTTCTGATTAGGTTAATTAATCGAATCAGGAGGATTTTTTATGTCATAAACATATCTGGGTAATAGTCCCTATTAGATAAAATATCTTTTTTAAATTAATTCTGATCAGATATTTTATTTTCAACTTAATTATTATATAAAATTTATTAAATTTACTTTTCTTGATTTTAGTTATATAAAACCAAAGACACAGTTTCAAAAAAATTTCAATGCTCTGTTATATTTATAAAAAAACAGGATCAGAAATCTCCTGATTTCTAATCCTGTTTTTCCATTCTATCTAAGTTTAATTCCCATTTTGTCTTCAAATACTTTGACAAATCCTTTTCCATCTTTCATATGGATATATGTTTGGAATAAATCGGGGCCCGGAAATTCATTTGCCTCTATAATTAATGGACCATCTTCTGATATGGCAATGTCCCACCCAATATATCTTAGCTCTTTGTGTAAACTAGCAGCTTTAATTGCTAGTTCTTTTAATTCTTTTATCATGGGTATTTGGAATCCCGTGTAATCAAATCCTGTTAATTTATTTTTAGTAATTATTGATTCTAAAGGAACGTTTGTATATAGTGGTTTATCGATGACTCCATCCTCTGATAGTAATGTCCAGTATCCTCCAAGACTTCCGTTATCTAGGTAGCTATCAGTTTGAGATACCCTTAAAACCATGTAAATTACACTAACTTCACCTTTTTCATTTATTACTGTTCCTGTACGAATGGTATTTATTGAGTTTAAGGATAATTTGTTCATATCCTTATGTTGAGTGATGCCTTCTTCAATTAAGTATTTATTTTCACTTAATAGTCTATTAAATAATTTTTCTGTATTAGTAATTTTGTTAGAAAGAATTCTTTCTACGCCCTTTCCTCCACAAGAATATGGATCTTTAGCAAATATGATTTCATTTTTTTTTAAGAAGTCCTTAAAATTATTCATATTAGATTTTTTAATATTAATAAAATCTCTGCCTAAAAAATCTTTGTATTCTTCAACAAAGTCATCTTTATTTGTTAGATATTTGTAAGAATCTTCATTAATAAACATTTTATAAATTTTACTATTATCTTTATAAAGTGTTAAGTAACTATCCCTAATTTCTTTATCCTTAACTCTATCGAAGTTGCTACTGTAGTATGTAATCCATGTATTTCCATCATTTTTGTATGACTTATACATGTCGATAAATAAATCAAGTTTAGTTCTACCTGATCTTTTTGACATATCCTTTAATATTAACCATATACTTTTCCAATCTGCATTAAATATCTTTTTAATCATTTTTTTTAACCTTTTGTTTAATAAATCTATGATATAATTTATTTACTAAATTCATTACTTCAGGTATTCTTGCAAATATAATTAAAATCATAAACACAAAAATAGATATTATTATTGAAGAAATTAAAGCTAAAATATAGCTTGTTGTTTGTAATAAATTATAAATCAATAGTGTAAATATTCCCATAATAGAACTTATTATTGCTATTTTAGTTATTTTGTGTAAGAATTGCATAAATTCTATACTTCCGTAATGCTTTCTGAATGAATATATTTCATAACTTGCTGCTGATATTGAAGCGATAGCGGTAGCTATGGCTAATCCATTTAGTCCCCAAAAATATGAAAGGATTACATCAAGAGTTATATTTAATGAAACTTGTATAAGTGTTGCATAAATAGGGATTTTAGTGTTTTGAAGAGAATAAAAGCCTCTATTTATTATTTGTTTTATTGAAAATCCTAAAATTGTAGGAGTGTAGAAAAATAGCACGCCTGAAATTATTGCAGTTGAGTTTTGATTAAATACACCTCTTTCAAGTAATATTTTTACCAAAGGTTTAGATAATATCATAATTCCAATCATGGAAGGAATTATAAGTATGTATGCTGCTGTTAAACCACTCATCATAGTTTTTTTCATTTCCTTAATTCTATTTTCACTTGCAAGTTTACTCATTGATGGGTAAATGGACGTTGTAATTGAAACTATTATAACTCCAGAAATCAATTGGTAAATTAGATTTCCATATTTAATTGATGAAACACCCCCGGTAGGCATTATAATAGAAGCTAATGATTGATCGGTTATGGTCAATAAATCCATTGCTGATATTGAAATCAGAAGTGGAATAGCAAACTTTATTAATTTGTAAATGTATTTATCCTTAAAATCTAAAACTATTTTATGAGAATAGTATTCAGATTTAATTGCTGATGGGAATAAAAAATATTTTAAAAATTCAGTTATTAATATTCCGTAAGCAATTATATAATAATTTTTTAATTTTACAGAGATAATTAAAGTTATTACATGGAAAAAGTTCATTATTATACCTGGAGTTTCAGAAATTATAAATCTATTTTTCATTTGTAAAAATGCAATGAAAATAGCTGAAATCATAGTTGGATATAATGAAAAAGCAAATATTCTTGTGAATTGTATACTTATTTCCCTTTTTTCTCCTGCGTAAGCTGGAGCGAATATTGATACAAGAATAGGAGCTATTAATATAATGATTGCAATAAATACAGTTGAAATAAGCATTATAATGTTAAGTAAATTTGAAGTAAATAGTTTAGCTTTATTTTCTCCATGTTTTGTCTTTATTTCGGTATAAATAGGGATATAACCAGCTACTAAGGATGTTAAAATTGATCCAAATAAAATAAAAGGGATCGTAGATGCTGTGCTATAAGCATCCATTATATTGCTGGTACCTAAAAAATACGCAAAAGCTTGTTCTCTAATTAGTCCTGTTAATTTTGATAACAAAGTTATTATCATTAAAAAAATTGTAGTTCTTCTCATTCTAACCTCTCTCTACAAAATTATAGCATATTGTGAGAAAAAATTATTTAAATATATTATAATGGGTATAATATAAAATATTTATAAAATTTAAAATTAAGGGGGATAATTATGAATGGTTTAATGTTACAAGGTTTTGAGTGGTATTTGCCAGAAGATGGTAAGCATTTTGTCAGACTAATGGAACAATTGGAATACCTAAAAGAAAAAGGATTTACAGCAATTTGGTTGCCACCAGTTACAAAAGGTACTGGAAGTAATGATGTAGGGTATGGAGTTTATGATCTTTATGATTTAGGAGAATTTGATCAAAAGGGAACTGTGCGTACAAAATATGGTACAAAGCAAGAATTACTAAATTTAATTAATAAAGCACATGAATTAGACATTCAAATATATGCTGACTTTGTATTGAACCATAAAGCTGGTGCGGATGAAACTGAAGTTTTTAAGGCAGTAAAAGTTAACGAAAATAATAGATTAGAAGAGATTGAAGAAGCTAAAGATATAGAAGGATGGACTAAATTTACATTTCCTGGTAGAAATGGAAAATATAGCGATTTTAAATGGGGATTCCAACATTTTAATGGTGTAGATTATGATGCTAAAACTGGTGAAAATGGAATTTTTAAGATTATTTGGGAAAATAGAGATTGGAATCAAAGTGTATCTGGTGAAAAAGGAAATTATGATTATTTAATGTTTGCAGATATTGATCATTTTAATCCTGATGTAAGAAATGAATTATTTAATTGGGTAAAATGGTTTGTAAATGAAACAAAAATAGATGGTATAAGATATGATGCTTTAAAACACATTGATAGTAATTTTATAAGAGAGTTTACAAATTATATCTTAAGTGAAATAAAAAATGATTTCTATTTTGTTGGAGAATATTGGGAAAATAATATAGATAGTTTGACTAATTTTATTGACTCAACAGATCAAAATGTTGATTTATTTGATGTTACACTCCATTATAAATTGCATGAAGCATCAGTGTCTGGAGAAGGATATGATTTAAGATGGTTATTTGACGATTCTGTAGAAAGTAAAAGAAAGATGAATTCAGTAACATTTGTGGATAATCATGACTCTCAATTAGGACAATCTCTACAATCTTGGGTAGATAACTGGTTTAGAGAAATAGCCTATGCATTAATTCTTTTAAGAGAACATGGATATCCATGTGTATTTTATGGCGATATTTATGGTATAGCGGATGGTTCTGAATATGCAGGAATGAAAGAAAAATTGGATATTTTATTAGATCTTAGAAAAAATTATGCATATGGAGAACAAAAACTTTATTTACAAGATGGAAATACTATTGGTTTTGTAAGATATGGTGATGAACATCATCCAGGAAGAATGGCTGTATTAATTTCAAACTCAACAGAAAAAACATTAAACATGCATGTAGGACAAGATCAGGCTGGAAAAGTTTATGTTGATAGACTAGGAAATAACGATGCTGAAATAACAATTGATGAAAATGGAAATGCTGATTTTTATGTTTCAGCTGGATCAGTTTCTGTATGGGTAGAAAAATAATTTGATAATAATATACAATAATGGTAACATATAAGTATAGATCTTCAGGGCAGGGTGAAATTCCCTACCGGCGGTAAAGTCCGCGAGCGCAAGCTGAATCGGTGAAACTCCGATACCGACAGTATAGTCTGGATGGAAGAAGATATATTGATTTGCGGTATTTTAAATACTGTTATTAATTATGTTTTTGAATGCCCCGAAGTATCGGGGCAATTAATTTTTTAAATTGCCCTAAAAAAGATATTTAGGGAGGATTTTATGGAAGCAGTTAACAAGAAGGTTGATGTTTTTTCAATCAGTAATATGGTGAAAATGTCGATTTTTGCGGCTATGGCGGGAGTGCTTATGTTATTTAAGTTTCCTATACCAATAGCACCACCATTTATGACGGTAGATTTTAGTGATGTGGCAACACTTGTTAGTGGATTTATATTAGGTTCAGTATCAGGGGTTATAACTGTAGTATTGAAAAATTTAATAAATTTAATGTTAAATGGTACAACTACAGCTTATGTAGGAGAATTATCAAATATTATAGTTGGAAGTACATTTGTCGTTATCTCATCTTTAATCTATAGTCATAAAAAGACTAAATATACAGCGATTTTAGGGTTAATAATTGGGATAATTGGGATGAGTGTAGTAGCTACATTATCAAACTATTTTGTGATATTTCCTATTTATGCTAAGGTTTTTCATATACCAGTAGATGGATTTGTAAAATTTGTACCAAAATCATATAATATTGTAACAAATTATTATGATTTAATGATTCTTTCTGTATTACCATTTAATATAGTAAAAGGTACATTAAATGCTATAGTTACATTTTTAGTTTATAAAAAAATTTCAAAAGCAATGAAAAAAAATTAATGGGATAAATTATGAGAATAGATAAATACCTATCTAACACAGGTATTGGAACAAGAAAAGAAGTAAAACAATATATAAAAAATGGGTTGATTTTGGTTAATGATAAAGTTGTTTTGAAACCAACTCAACAAGTTGATGAAAATACTGATAAAATCAAATTTAAAAATCAAGAAATCATATATAAGAAATACATTTATTTAATGATGAATAAACCCCAAGGATATATATCTGCTACAAGAGATTATAACGATACGGTACTTGATATTTTAGATGAACAATATCAAAATAAAGAAATATTTCCAGTTGGAAGACTTGATAAAGATACTGAAGGATTGCTTTTATTAACAAATGATGGCAAGTTAGCACATGAGCTTTTATCACCTAAAAAGAAGGTTGACAAAAAATATTATGCAAAAGTTGATAATGTTTTAAGTGAAGAAGATATTGAAAAATTTAAAACTGGAATTTATTTAGAAAAAGAACAATATCTTACAATGCCGGCAAAATTAGAAATAATTTCTGATTTTGAATGCTATGTTTACATTAAAGAAGGTAAGTATCATCAAGTAAAGAGGATGTTAAAATCCTGTGGTAAAGAGGTTTTATATCTAAAAAGAATATCTATGGGGAACATAGAATTAGATAAGAATTTAGATCCTGGTGAATATAGAGAATTATCTGAAGAAGAAGTAGAAATTTTAAAAAATTAGAGGAATTATGGAAAATGTTACAATAATAGGTGTTTGTGGAGGCTCAGCTTCTGGAAAGACTACAATAGTTGATAAATTAAGAAAAAAATATGAAAATGATTTGGTAGTATTAGGACATGATTTTTATTATAAAGCTCACAATGATTTAAGTTTCGATCAAAGAGCAGACCTTAATTATGATCATCCAAGTGCTTTTGATACTGATCGTCTTATAGAAGATGTAAAAAAATTAAAAAACGGAGAAGAAATATATCGTCCTGTTTATGACTATTCAATTCATAATAGATCTGATGAGGTAGTTTTGGTAAAGCCAAAGCCTGTAATTGTAGTAGAAGGTATCTTAATCCTTGAAAATAAAGAATTAAGGGATATGATGGATATTAAAGTTTTTGTAGAAGCAGATGCGGATGAAAGAATTTTAAGAAGAATCCAAAGAGATGTTATTGAAAGAGGTAGAACTTTAGAATCAGTAATTACTCAATACAGAGATACTGTAAAAATCATGCACGACACATTTATTGAACCTTCTAAAAAATATGCTGATATAATCATTCCATATGGTGGTAAAAATGTAATTGCAATTGAAATGCTAATGAATACAATATCAAGTATAGTAGATAATCATAAAAATTTGACAAATGAAATGTAATATTATATAATATGACTTATAAATACTGACAAAGAAAAGAAGAGTAGTAAATATTAATTTTTTACAGAGAAAGCTCGTTCGCTGAGAGAGCTAAAAAACATATTTACGAACATGGTCTTGGAGTTTGATATGTCGAATGGAAACTTTAGATGTATCCGGGGTTCTTCCCGTTATCAAAAGATAGTAGTGAATGCGCTACTAATGAGGAAATAGTTGTGAAGCTATTTCAAAATAAGGTGGTAACACGTTTATGGGCGTCCTTATATGCTTAGGCATATAGGGACTTTTTTATATTAACTTTAAGATTTCTAGGTATTTATTATTTCTTTAGTGCACAAAAGAAAATGGAGAATGATATGATTGAACTAAAAAATTTAAATGTTACATTTAATAATGGGGACAGCATTTTTAAGGCTTGTGATGATGTAAGTTTCAAGGTTTCAAAAGGAGAAATCTTTGGGATAATCGGACTTAGTGGAGCTGGTAAATCAACACTTATTAGATGCATTAATGGATTACAAAAACCCGATAGTGGATCGATTAAAATTGAAGATGAGGAAATTATTGGTAAATCAGAAAAAGAGTTAAATAAAATAAGAAAAGAAATGTCCATGATATTTCAATCTTTTAATTTATTTAATCAAAAAACTGTTTATAAAAACATCTCGTATCCTTTAGAAATAGCTGGATATTCTAAAGATGAAATAGAAAAAAGAGTTGATGAATTGCTAAGCTTTGTTGATTTACAATCAAAGAAAAATGATTATCCTTCAAATTTATCCGGTGGACAAAAACAAAGAGTGGCAATTGCTAGAGCATTGGCTGTAAATCCTAAAATTTTACTATCCGATGAATCAACATCTGCTTTGGATCCGGCAAATACAAAAATGATACTTGATTTATTAAAAAAAGCGGTTAAAAAATTTAATTTAACTATTATATTGATTACTCATCAAATGGAAGTTTGTAGAGAAATATGTGATAGAATCGCTGTAATGGAAAATGGAAGGATAATAGAAGAAAATACAACGGAAGAATTATTTATTAATCCAAAGCATTCTATAACTAAAAGCTTTATTAGGGGAAATACTTATGAAGATAAAAATACAATTGATCACAGTGGAAAAAATCAACATTCAAAATACGTTGTTTTAAATTTTAATCACAATATTACAAAAAAAGCTATAGTAAGTGAAGTAATAAAACTTACCAATGTAGATGTTAGTATATTAGCTGGAAAGATTAATAGATTAAGTGAAAATACTGTAGGATTTTTAGAAGTAGAATTAATAGGTAGTGAAAATAATATAAATAAAGCTATAGAGATTTTTCAATCCTTTGGTGTAGTCGTGGAGGAAAAAAATGATTAAAATTTTATTAGATTCTATAAGAGAAACGGTATTTATGGTTTCTATATCAATGCTTTTAGCATTTTTAATCGGAACTCCAATATCTATCACTTTATACATTACTAGAAAAGACGGCTTAAAACCTAATTTTATAGTATATAGAGTACTAGATATCATAATTAATATATTAAGATCTGTACCATTTGTAATACTTATGATAATTTTAATGCCACTAAGTTTATTGATATTTGGAGAAAGTATTGGAACAACAGGGTCATTGGTACCTTTAACATTTGCTTCATTTCCATTTATTGCAAGGCTTATAGAGGCTTCATTCTTAAAAGTAGATAAGGGAATTATTGAAGCAGCGAAATCTATGGGAAGTAAAATATCAGAAATTATTTTTAAGGTTTTAATCCCGGAATCATTACCATTCATAGTCAATGATATTACAATTACCGTTATCAATCTAATTGGTTATTCGGCGATGGCTGGATCTCTTGGTGGTGGAGGATTAGGACAAATGGCAATTAGATTTGGTTTATACAATTTTAAGGCTGATTATTTGTTTTTAGCCGTTATAACAATAATTATTTTAGTTCAACTTATTCAATATTTTGGAACTTATTTATCAAGAAAATTAAATAAAATATAAAAAATATAGGAGAAAATTATGAAAAAAAAATTACTAAGCTTATTATTAGTTTTTGCTATTTTATTAGTAGGATGTGGGACAAAAGCAAAGGATATAGATTCGACTAAAAAGATAAAAATAGGTGTTAGTCCAGTTCCTCATGAAGAAATATCCAAAATTGCTCAAAAATTATTAAAAGAAGATGGAATTGAATTAGAAATTAAAGTTTTTGATGACTATGTACAACCTAATTTAGCATTAAATGATGGTTCATTAGATGCTAATTTCTTCCAACATTTACCATATTTAGAAACATTTAATAAAGAAAAAAATACAAAATTAGTAAGCATTGGTCCGGTTCACGTTGAACCTATAGCTTTATATTCATCTTCAGTAAAAAACATAAATGATTTTAAAGATGGAGCTGAAATATTAATTCCTGCAGACGCTTCAAATGGTTCAAGAGCATTATTCCTACTGGAAAAAAATGGATTAATCAAACTTAAAGAAGGTACTGGAAATTTAGTAACAGAGCAAGATATTGTTGAAAATAAGAAAAATATTAAATTTACCCCTGTTGATGCAGCATTAATACCTAAGGCTTATAAAGAAAAAGATGGTGCTGTAATTAACTCTAATTATGCAATACAAGCGGGATTAAACCCAGTTAAAGATGGTTTGGTAATAGAAGGTTCAGAAAGTAAATATTCAAACATAATTGCTGTAAAAGAATCCGATAAAAACAAAGAAATAATCAAGAAGTTATTAAAAGCGTTTCAATCAAAAGGAGTAAAAGAATATATTGAAAAGAACTTTAAAGGTGCTGTAGTACCTGCGTTTTAATCGGTTTTAAGATTTTATCTTAAATAACCTGTAAATTATATGATGTATTAAAATTACATGTAAAAATTCTCTGAAAAAGATTATTTTTTACATGTAATTTTTTGTTTTAATAATATTGTATGAAAATAAAAAATTGATTTACCTATATAGGAAATATATAGGTATTTTACATGATTTTTGTTAATGAATTTTACCAGTATATAATAAAATCTGATTATTTACATGAATTTTATTATTATACTATAAAGATAAAGAATTTTGTTATTATACTATAAAGATAAAGAATTTTATTATTATGCCATGCAAAAAGAGATAGACTACTCTATCTCTTTTTGCGATAAATATATAATTGTATGGTGCGGGTGAGAGGAGTCGAACCCCCACATCCGAAGATACTAGATCCTAAGTCTAGCGCGTCTGCCAATTCCGCCACACCCGCATGGGGTGAGTAATGGGATTCGAACCCACGATACCAGGAGCCACAACCCTGTGCCTTGCCACTTGGCCATACTCACCACATAAATTTATTGAATACTTATATAATATATTATAATTTTCGTTATTTGTCAATTATTTTTAAAATATTTTACATATAACATTAAAAGTGGTAATATATTTAAAATTTAACAAGGAGAAGAAAATGAAAAAAGAAGAAAAAAGGTTGAGTTTACCTATAAAAATTCTAATAGCATTAGTTTTAGGTGTTTTAGTCGGTATTGTTATGACGGATCATTCTAAAATAGCGATTACATATATCAAGCCGTTTGGGGATGCGTTTTTAGCATTAATAAAAATGGTAGTTATTCCGCTGGTTTTTTGTTCTTTATTGGTAGGGATTGGATCCTTAAATAATATTAAGCAATTGGGAAGATTTGGACTAAAAACTATTATATTTTTTATGTTTACAACTGCGTTTGCGGTAATGCTTGGATTATTTTTGTCGAATTTACTTGATGTTTCGGCAGGATTTTCAATGAGTTCTGATATGGTAAAAAAATCAGATGTTGTAGTTAAAGAAGCTCCAACAATTTCTCAAACGATTATAAATATTATACCGTCAAATCCTGTTAAATCATTGGTAGATGGTAATATGTTACAAACAATTACATTTGCAATTATATTAGGAATAGCACTTTTAGAATCTGGAGAAAAAGGAAAAGAGGTATTTGGAATATTTGAAACCATTGCAAATGCAATGTATAAAATCATTTCATGGATTATGAATTTAGCTCCGATAGGAGTATTTGCTTTAATTGTACCTGCTATAGCGACAAATGGATCTGCTGTAATAGGTTCATTATTAAGATTGATATTAGTAGTATATTTTGTTTCAATCGTACATATTATTTTAGTTTACGGAATGTCGATTAAATTTATCGGAAAATTAAATCCTATAAAATTTTTTAAGAATGTTATGCCTGCAATTTTAACAGCTTTTTCAACATCATCAAGCTCTGGAACATTGCCTGTATCAATGAATGTATCTGAAAAATTAGGAGTATCAAAATCTGTATCTTCATTTGTATTACCTTTAGGATCAACTATAAATATGGATGGTACAGCGATTTATCAAGGCGTGTGTGCTATATTTATTGCTAAAGTTTTTGGGGTTGATTTAACATTAGGTCAACAGCTTATAATAGTTTTGTCAGCTACATTGGCATCAATTGGTACTGCTGGGGTGCCAGGAGCAGGAATGATAATGTTAGCTATGGTTCTACAAAGTGTAGGTTTACCGGTTGAAGGAATTGCCTTAGTTGCGGGTATTGACAGACCTCTTGATATGATGAGAACGGTAGTAAATGTAACTGGAGATATTACATGTTCGGTTATAGTTGCTAATACTGAAAATAAATTAAATAGATAAAAATAAAAGTTTGCATATGCATCTATTTCTTATTTTGTAGATTTGAGGAGGTGGATAAGCAAACTTTATTATTATATTAGTTTAAACTATAGTATCCCTATCAAAATCGAAAAATAGAAAAAAGAATGGGTAAATTTATGAGATTTTAACCAGAGAATACCCTATCAAAATTGAGAAATGGAATAAGAAATGGACTGTTTTTTGTTCTTTAGGGCAATTATGGTCCTATCAAAATTGAGAAATGGAATAAGGAATGGACTGTTTTTTGTTCTTTAGGGCAATTATGGTCCTATCAAAATTGAGAAATGGAATAAGGAATGGACTGTTTTTTGTGCTTTTGGGGAATTATGGTCCTATCAAAATTGAGAAATGGAATAAGGAATGGACTGTTTTTTGTGATTTGGGGCAATTATGGTCCTATCAAAATTGAAAAATAGAAGAAAGAATGGTGTAGATTTTTAAGATATATTCAAATGAAGGTATTCCGTAACTCAGAATTGAAAAATATAGAAATGTAAAAAATCTATAATTTAATATTAATTTATTTATAATGCCTTTAATAAAGAAAATATTACATATTTCTAATATATTAAAAAATATTAACATTTATTATCTAAAAGTTAATATTTTAGTATTTTACTTGATAAAAAATATTATTTTTAGTATTATATTTAGGTACTAATTTTAGCAAAGAAGTGAGAGGTTGCTTGAAACGCTGCTTCTAAGCGGTTCGAGGGAATTCGCACTGAGTTAGTTCAAATAAAAATTTGAGCGAGATAGCTTCGCTTTTTTTAATGAAAACGGTTAGTACACCCGGAAGAGAGTATGGCTATCAAGAATATAGGAGGAAAAATGGCTAAACAAAAAATAAGAATTAGATTAAGAGCTTACGATCATGATGTTATTGATTCATCAGCAGCAAAGATCGTAGATGCATGTAAGAGAAGTGGTGCGGACGTATCAGGTCCTATTCCATTACCTACAGAAATTGAAAAGGTAACAATAATCAGAGCTACTCATAAGTACAAAGATTCAAGAGAACAATTTGAACAAAGAACACATAAGAGATTAATCGATATTGTCAACCCAAATGGTAAAACATTAGACGCTCTTAAAAAATTAAATCTACCAGCTGGTGTAGATATCGAAATTAAGCTATAAAACTTAGTATGATTGTGCTAAAAGCATAATCCACTGTAAGAAAGGGGAAAAAATGAAAGGTTTATTAGGAAGAAAACTTGGTATGACACAAATTTTTGACGAAAATGGTCGTGTTACACCGGTTACAGTGGTTGAAGCTGGCCCTGTAGTTGTTACTCAAATTAAAACAGAAGAAAATGACGGTTACAAGGCAATTCAAGTTGGTTTCAAAGAAAGAAAAGAAAAACATTCAAACCAACCAATGAGAGGACATTTTGCAAAAGCTAATGTTGAATTAAAGAGATACTTAAGAGAATTCTTAGTAGAAAATACTGATGAATATACTCTAGGACAAGAGATAAAAGTAGATGTTTTCAGTGATAATGAAATCGTAGATGTAATCGGTACCTCAAAAGGTAAAGGAACACAAGGTTCAATCAAGAGACATAACTACAGTAGAGGTCCTGAAGCTCACGGTTCAAAATCACATAGAGTTGCAGGCGCAAGATCAGCAGGTTCTGATCCAGCTAGAGTGTTTAAAGGTAGAAAAGGCTCAGGTAAAATGGGTCACGATAGAGTTACAGTACAAAATCTAGAAATAGTTAAAGTAGATCTTGAAAGAAATCTACTACTTATTAAAGGTGCTATCCCAGGACCTAAGGGTGGACTAGTAACTGTTCAAGAAGCTAGAAAAGCATCAAAATAGGAAGGAGATAGTTTATGGCTAATGTTAATGTATTAGATATAAAAGGAAATAACGTTGGAAATATTGAATTACCAGAATCTTTATTTGGTGTTGAAATGAATGAACACGTTGTTTATGAAGTAGTTAAAAATCAATTAGCAAATAAAAGACAAGGCACACAATCAGCTAAAACTCGTGCTGAAGTAAGCGGTGGTGGTAAAAAACCTTGGAGACAAAAAGGTACAGGTAGAGCAAGACAAGGTTCTATAAGATCTCCTCAATGGAGAGGTGGTGGTATTGTATTCGCACCAAAACCAAGAGATTATTCATACTCAGTACCAAAAAAAGTTAGAAGATTAGCATTAAAATCTTTATTAACTTCAAAAGTTGTTGAAGATGAAATTATCGTATTAAACGAATTAAACTTAAATGAAATTAGCACAAAAAATGCTAAAACAATATTAGAAGCAATAAAAGCAGATAAAACAGCATACGTTGTTGTAGCTGAAGCTAATGAAAATGTATATAAATCATTTAGAAATGTTCCTGGTGTTGAAGTTGTAGTAGTAAACAACATGAATGTATATGATTTAATTAGACATAATTCATTAATCATTACAGAAGCTGCTGTTAAAAAAGCAGAGGAGGTATTCGCATAATGAAATCACCTTTTGATATTATATTAACTCCAGTAGTAAGTGAAAGATCTATGGATTTAATGGAAGAAAAGAAATATGTATTTAAAGTAAGTAAAAAAGCAAATAAGTCAGAAATTAAAGAAGCAGTTGAAAAGATTTTTGATGGTGTTAAAGTAGAAAAAGTTAACACAATTAATATGTTAGGAAAAACTACAAGATATGGTAACAAAGTAGGTAAAAAATCTGACTGGAAAAAAGCAATAGTTACATTAAAAGAAGATTCAAAAACAATTGAATTCTTTGAAAATATGTAAGATAGGGGGATGAAATGGCTATAAAAAAATATAAACCAACTTCTGCTGGGCTTCGTTCAATGTCAGTGTTATCTTATGATGAAATTACAAAGAAAGCACCAGAAAAATCATTGACAGCTCCACTAAAAAAATCAGGTGGTAGAAATAACTTAGGTAGAACTACTTCAAGATTTAGAGGTGGCGGAAATAAAAGAAAATATAGAATTATAGACTTCAAGAGAGATAAAGAAAATATACCAGGAAAAGTAGCTTCTATAGAATATGATCCAAATAGAACAGCTAATATAGCTTTAATCCACTATATTGATGGTGAAAAAAGATATATCTTAGCTCCTAAAGGATTAAAAGTTGGAGCAACAGTTGAAGCTGGTGAAAAAGCAGATATTATTGTAGGTAATGCAAAACAATTAAAAGATATCCCAGTAGGTACAACAATCCACAATATTGAATTAAAACCAGGTAAAGGTGGACAAATGGCAAGAACAGCTGGAGCAGAAGCTCAATTAGCTGGTAAAGAGGGAAAATATGGTATTGTAAGATTACCTTCCGGAGAAATAAGAAGAGTTGACATTAGATGTAAGGCAACAATTGGACAAGTTGGTAACTTGGAACATGAATTAGTTGTTTTAGGTAAAGCTGGTAAGTCAAGATACATGGGTAAAAGACCTCACGTAAGAGGATCTGCTATGAACCCTGTAGATCACCCACACGGTGGTGGTGAAGGTAGAACACCAGTAGGTAGACCACAACCAATGACACCATGGGGTAAGAAATCTCGTGGAGTTAAGACAAGAGACTTAAAGAAACAATCTAATAAAGATATCATAAGAAGAAGAAAAGGTAAATAGATCCAGGAGGTAAAGAATGGGTAGATCTCTAAAAAAGGGACCATTTTGTGATGACCACTTAATGAAAAAAGTGGAAGCTTTAAATGAAGCAAATGATAAAAAAGTTATTAAAACATGGTCAAGAAGATCAACAATATTTCCAGAATTTGTTGGCCATACAATAGCTATACATGACGGAAGAAAACACGTTCCAGTATATGTAACAGAAGACATGGTAGGACACAAGTTAGGTGAATTTGTACCAACAAGAACATATAGAGGACATGAAAAAAACGATAAAACAAGTAAAGTTAAGAAATAGGGGGGATAGAATGGAAGTAAGATCAGAAGCAAAATACGTACGTATTTCACCATTAAAAGTACATTTTATCTGTAGAGAAATAGTTGGTAAAAATGTTGATGAAGCATTAAATATTTTAAGATTTACACCAAAAAAAGGTGCTAAATTATTAGAAAAAGTATTATTATCAGCTATTGCTAATGCTGAAAACAACCACAATCTAAACAGAGATTTATTAGTTGTAGAAAAAGCTTGGGCAAATGATGGTCCAACCATGAAGAGAATTAGACCTAAAGCAAAAGGTTCAGCTTATCCAATACTTAAAAGAACATCACATATTGGTGTTGTTGTAAGAGAAGAAGAATAGGAGGAATGTATGGGTCAAAAAGTTAATCCACATGGTATGAGAGTTGGGATTATTAAAGATTGGAATTCCAAATGGTTTGCAGATAAAAAAGATTTCGGAAAATTATTAGCAGAAGATAATAAGATTAGAAAATATGTAAAAAAAGAACAATATCAATCAGGAGTTTCTAAAGTTGATATTGAAAGAACATTAAATAAAGTTAAAGTTACAGTTTACACAGCTAAACCAGGTATGATTATCGGTAAAGGTGGAGCTGGAGTAGAAGATTTAAAAGTAGCTTTAGAAAAAATGACAGGTAAACAAGTTATTGTTAATGTTGAAGAAGTAAAAAATACTGGTGTTAATGCTCAATTACAAGCAGAAAAAATTGCAAGTGATTTAGAAAGAAGAATTACATTCAGAAGAGCTATGAAACAAGCAATCCAAACAACAATGAAATCAGGAGCAAAAGGTATTAAAACTCAAGTTTCTGGTAGATTAGGTGGAGCAGATATGGCTAGAACAGAAGGATATTCAGAAGGTAATATTCCTCTACAAACTTTAAGAGCTGATATCGAATACGGATTTGCAGAAGCTGACACAACATACGGAAAATTAGGTGTTAAAGTTTGGATTTACAAAGGTGAAATCTTACCAGGACAAAAAGCTGTAGAAGAAGTTAAACCACAAAATTCAAAAAATAACAACAGAAATTCTAAAAATAGAAATAGAAGAGAAAAGAACAATAGATAAGAGAATTTACGCTCCAATTATTTTTAATTGGTAGAAGGAGGATAAATTATGCTAATGCCTAAAAGAGTAAAGCGTCGTAGAGTTCATAGAGGCAGAATGAAAGGTAACGCTCAAAGAGGTAACCAACTTGCATATGGTGATTATGGTCTACAAGCATTAGAACCACACTGGATAACTTCAAATCAAATTGAAGCAGCCAGAAGAGCTATGACAAGATATATTAAAAGAGGTGGTAATATCTGGATTAAGATATTTCCAGATAAACCAGTTACAAAAAAACCTGCAGAAGTAAGAATGGGTTCTGGTAAAGGTGCTCCTGAATATTGGGTAGCAGTAGTTAAACCAGGTAGAATTATGTTTGAAATGGGTGGAGTTGCAGAAGATGTAGCTAGAGAAGCTATGAGACTTGCAAGTGCTAAATTGCCTATCAAAACAAAATTTGTTACTCGTGCAAGTTCTGAAGAAAGCGAGGGAAATAAATAATGAAAGCTACAGAAATAAGAAAATTATCTGATAAAGAACTTAATAATAAATTACTTAGCTTAAAAGAAGAGTTATTTAACTTAAGATTCCAAGCAGCTACAGGACAAATTGAAAGTATGAGTTCAATCGGAAAAATTAAACAAGATATAGCAAGAGTAAAAACAATCATAACAGAAAGAAAATTAAACTTAAATAAGGAGGCTTAATATGGAAAGAAATAATAGAAGAACCATTATCGGTTTAGTAGTATCTGATAAAATGGATAAGACTATTTCAGTAGAAGTATCAAAGTCTGTTAAGCATCCAATTTATAAGAAATTTGTAACAAGAAGTAAAAAAGTAAAAGCACATGACGAAAATAATGTTGCTAATATAGGCGACAAAGTTCTATTAATGGAAACAAGACCTTTATCAAAGACAAAAAGATTTAGACTTGTTGAAGTATTAGAACAAGCTAAATAACTTTTATTTCTGGAAAGGAGAATTTGAATGATTCAAGCAGAAACACGTATGAGAGTTGCAGATAATTCAGGTGCAAAAGAACTACTAGTTATAAAAGTATTAGGCGGATCAAAAAGAAAATACGCTAACATTGGTGACGTAGTAGTATGTTCAGTTAAAAGTGCTACTCCAGGTGGAGTTGTAAAAAAAGGTGCAGTTGTTAAAGCAGTTATTGTTAGAACAGTAAGTGGTATCGATAGAGAAGATGGTTCATACATCAAATTTGATGACAACGCTGCAGTTATCGTAAAGGATGATAAAAACCCAGCTGGTACACGTATTTTTGGACCTGTAACAAGAGAACTTAGAGCAAATGGATTTATGAAAATAATATCATTAGCTCCAGAAGTTTTATAAGGAGGCTAAAATGCATATTAAGACTGGTGATAAAGTACAAGTTATTAAAGGTAAAGATAAAGGTAAAGTTGGTAAAGTATTAGAAGCATTACCAAAGAAAAACAGAGTTGTTGTTGAGGGTGTTAATGTTCAAATTAAACATAAAAAACCTACACAAGCTGGACAACAAGGTGGAATTATTGAAACAGAAGGTGCAATTCATGCATCAAACGTTTTATTATTTGATGAAAAATTAGGCAGAGGTGTTAGAACAAGAACTGAAATCGTAGATGGAAAGAAAGTTCGTGTTTCAACAAAATCTGGCAATAAGTTAGACAAGTAGGAAGGAGAAACAATGGCTTCAAGATTAAAAGAATTATATAAAAATGAAGTTTTACCTGCGTTAGTAAAAGAGTTTGAATATAAGAATGTTATGCAGGCTCCAAAACTTGAAAAAATAATAGTAAACATTGGTTTAGGTGAAGCTAAAGATAATGTAAAACTATTAGAATCAGCTGTAGAAGAATTAAGAACAATTACAGGACAACATCCAGTAATTACAAAAGCTAAAAAATCTATTTCTAACTTTAAATTACGTGAAGGACAATCAATCGGTTGTAAAGTAACTTTACGTGGACAAAGAATGGAAGATTTTTTTGATAAATTAGTTAATATTGCATTACCTAGAGTTAGAGACTTTAGAGGAGTTTCATCAACATCATTTGATGGTAGAGGAAACTACGCTTTAGGTATTAAAGAACAATTAATTTTCCCAGAAATCGTATTTGATAAAATTGAACAAATAAGAGGTATGGATATAATTGTTGTAACTACTGCTGAAACTGATGAAGAAGGTAGAGCATTACTAGCAAAATTAGGTATGCCCTTTAAGAAGTAAGTAAGGAGATAATATGGCTAAAAAGTCAATGATTGCAAAACAACAAAGAAAACAAAAATTCTCAACAAGAGAATACACAAGATGTAGTCTATGCGGTAGACCACATTCAGTATTAAAGAAATATGGAATTTGTCGTATATGTTTTAGAGAACTTGCATACAAGGGTGAAATACCTGGTGTGAAAAAATCAAGTTGGTAAGAGGGAGGTATATACTTATGATGACTGATCCAATAGCAGATATGCTATCAAGAATTAGAAACGGTAATTTAGCAAAACACAAATCAGTAGAAGTTCCAGCATCTAATATTAAAAAAGACCTTGCTCAAATCTTATTAGACGAAGGATATATTAAAGGTTTTTACGTAACTGAAGATGATAAACAAGGAATTATTACAATCGACTTAAAATATGTTGATGAACAAAGAGTAATTTCAGGATTAAAAAGAATTTCAAAACCTGGACGTAGAGTATACGTTGCAGCACAAGATATACCTCAAGTATTAAATGGCTTAGGTACTGCAATAGTTTCTACATCAAAAGGAATGATGACAGATAAAAAAGCAAGACAAGAAAATGTAGGTGGCGAAGTAATCTGCTACGTTTGGTAGTATTTCAACAAGGAGGAAGATATGTCAAGAATTGGATTGAAACCAATAGAAATCCCTGCTGGTGTTGAAATTAAATTTAATGATGGACTAGTAGAAGTAAAAGGTCCTAAAGGAAATTTAACTCAAGAAGTAAGCAGAGGATTCGAATTAGAATTTGAAGAAAATCAAGTAACAGTAAAAAGACCTTCAGAATCAAAACAACATAGATCATTACACGGATTATACAGAACATTAATCGCTAACATGATTGTTGGTGTAACTGAAGGATACAAAAAACAATTAGAAATAATTGGTACTGGATATAGAGCACAAAAACAAGGTAATAAGTTAAACTTAAGCTTAGGTTTTTCACATCCTGTAATATTAGAAGATCCAGAAGGAATAACAACTGAAGTACCTAATGAAAGAGTTATTATTGTTAGTGGAATTGATAAACAATTAGTTGGTAATTACACAGCAAAAATAAGAGCATTTAGATCACCAGAACCATATAAAGGAAAAGGTATTAAATACTCAGACGAATACATTAGAAGAAAAGTTGGTAAGACTGGTAAATAGGAGGGAGTGATTATGTCAAAATTCAGTAAAAAAGAAAATAGAAAAGCTAGACATTTAAGAGTTAGAAAAAAACTTAGTGGTACTCCTGACAAACCAAGACTAAATATGTATAAGAGTAATGCTAACATCTATGCTCAAATCATTGATGATGTTAATGGAGTAACTTTAGTGAGTGCTTCAACATTAGATAAAGATTTAAAAGGTGAAAATGTAGGAGCAAATATTGAATCAGCTAAAAAAGTTGGAACATTAGTTGCTAAACGTGCATTGGAAAAAGGTATAGAAGAAGTAGTATTCGATAGATCAGGTTATATATATCACGGCAAAGTAAAAGAACTAGCAGAATCAGCAAGAGAAGCTGGTTTGAAATTTTAGTCGGGAGGAAACATGAGAAAAGATAAAAAACAAAACTTATCAGAATATGAAGAAAAAGTTGTTGATATCGCTAGAGTTACTAAAGTAGCTAAAGGTGGTAGAACAATGAGATTCTCAGCTTTAGTAGTTGTTGGAAACAAAAAAGGATCTGTTGGCGTTGGTATGGGAAAAGCAAATGAAGTACCAGAAGCTATTAGAAAAGGTGTTGAAGACGCAAAGAAAAATGCTGTGAATATTAATGTAGTTAATGGGACAATTCCTCACGAAATTTACGGTTCTAAAGGTGCTGGTTTAGTACTATTAAAACCTGCTAAAGAAGGGGTTGGAGTTATCGCTGGTGGTCCAGTTCGTGCCGTATGTGAATTAGCTGGTATAACAAATATTCGTGCTAAATCATTAGGTTCATCAAATGCTAAGAGTGTTGTTAATGCAACAATAGCTGGATTAAAAGCAATCAAGACAGTTGAAGAAGTAGCTAAACTTCGTGGTAAAAGTGTTGATGAAATACTAAACTAGGAGGATGAAATGGCTAAATTAGAAATTAAACTTATTAAAAGTAAAATCGGTAGATTAGAAAAACATATTAGAACTGTTGAAGCATTAGGTTTAAGAAAAATCGGACAAACTGTAGTTAAAGAAGCAACACCTGCTATATTAGGTATGGTTAAGTCAATCGACTTTATGCTTGAAGTAAAAGAAGTGAAATAGGAGGTGTACGATGAAATTACATGATTTAAGACCGGCACCAGGTGGAGAAGTTAAGAGAAAGAAAAGAGTTGGACGTGGACACGCTACAGGATGGGGAAAGACATCTGGACGTGGACAAAAAGGTCAAAAGGCTAGATCAGGTGGTGGTGTAAGACCAGGATTTGAAGGTGGCCAAATGCCTTTATTCCAAAGATTACCAAAAAGAGGTTTTACAAATAATTTTGCAAAACAATATGGTGAAGTTAACTTATCTCAATTAAATAGATTTGAAGAAGGAACAGAAATAACACCAGAATTATTATTTGAAGCTGGCTTAGTAAAAAGAGCAAAAGCAAAAGACGGTATTAAGATTTTAGGTTCCGGAGAACTAGAAAAGAAACTAGTTGTTAAATCCCATAAATTTACAAAATCTGCAGAAGAGAAAATTAATTCTCTAGGGGGAAGGGCAGAGGTGATCTAAGATGTTTAGAACATTTGCAAATGCCTGGAAAATTGAAGATTTAAGAAAAAAATTAATTTTTACATTATTGATGTTAGTTGTATTCAGATTAGGTAATGTTTTACCATTACCTTTTGTTGACATCAAAATTGTTAAACAAATCTATTCTGGAGCAGCTGGTTCAATTTTAGGAATACTTAACCAAATTACAGGTGGTGGACTAGCAAGTTTATCAGTATTCGCTTTAGGGGTTGGACCATATATTACATCATCTATCGTTGTTCAATTGTTAACATTCGCAATTCCTCAATTAGAAGAATTGTCAAAACAAGGGGAACAAGGTAGAAAGAAAATTCAAAAAATAACAAAAGTTTTAGGATTAGTGTTAGCTATTTTACAAGCATACGGTATTGTTATAGGTATATTTAGTACAGTATTTACTGCACAAGGATTATTACCAAAATTAATAGTTATTACAGCTTTAGTTGCTGGATCACAATTTATTGTATGGATTGGTGAAATGATTACAGAACATGGAATTGGAAATGGTATCTCTATGATAATTTTCTTAGGAATAATTTCAAGATTACCAGATTCAATAATCGGATGGATTAGTACATTATTATCAGCACAATTTTCAAAAGTATGGTGGAAAGCTTTAATTCTGTTAGTAATAACACTGTTATCTGTAGTATTTGTAATTTTACTAACACAAGGTGAAAGAAGAATTCCAGTACAATACGCTAAAAGGGTCGTTGGTAGAAAAATGTACGGTGGTTCATCAACACATATTCCAATTAAGGTTAATATGAGTGGTGTTATGCCTGTAATTTTTGCTTCATCATTACTAGCATTACCTCAAACAATAGCATTGATAACTGGTGGTGGATTTGCAAGTTTCGTACAAAAGTATCTGAATTCAAATTCAACTATAAGTGTATTGACATTAGTTGTTGTACAATTTTTACTTGTTATAGTATTTGCATACTTCTATAATTCAATACAATTTAACCCATATGAATATTCAAAGAACTTACAACAAAATGGTGGATTTATCCCAGGAATTAGACCTGGTAAACCAACAACAGACTTTTTAGCAAAAATTGTAAATAGAATTACATTAATCGGTGCTTTAGGATTAGGTATTATTGCTGCTGCACCAAGATTATTTGGACATTTCATGGGTATTGCATTAATGTTAGGTGGTACATCAATAATTATCGCTGTTGGGGTAATTATCGAAACAGAAAAACAATTAGAAGCAATGATGCAAATGAGACATTATAAAGGTTTCTTAAATAAATAAGGGGAAAGTTATGATATTAATATTATTAGGACCTCCGGGAGCTGGTAAAGGATCCCAAGCTACAAAAATAATAAATGAATTTGGTGTCACACATATTTCAACTGGAGATATTTTTAGAAAAAATATCAAAGAAGAAACAGAATTAGGATTAAAAGTTAAAGAAATAATTGCATCAGGATCATTAGTTTCTGATGAATTGACAAACGAATTAGTTTTTGATCGATTAGCTAATGAAAATTCAGAATCAGGATTTATGTTAGATGGGTATCCTAGAAATATTAATCAAGCAAAAGCTTTAGACGAATGGTTATCAAAAAATAATAAAGAACTTACAAAAGTTATATATATAGATGCAGATATAGAAGTTTTAATTTCAAGAATATCTGGAAGAAGAGTATGTAAAAACTGTGGAGCTACTTATCACGTAACAAATCTTCCACCAAAGGTAGAAGGTATATGTGACGTTTGTGGTTCACAATTAGTTCAAAGACCAGACGACAATGAAGAAACCGCTAGACAAAGAATAGAAATATATGAAGAACAAACTTCACCATTGATTAATTATTATGAAAAAGTTGGTAAATTACAAAAATTCAACGGAAATAATGAAATTGATGAAGTTTATGTAGAAATAGAAAATTCTCTGAAGTAATTCATATGAGCTTAACGAAAAAAAATAAATGTGAATTTGTTTTAGGTCAACTTTGTATATCAAAGCAAGGACGTGACAAAGGAAAAGTATATATCGTGTATGAGTTTGTAGATGAGGATTATATTCTATTAGTTAATGGAAAAGATAAGAAAATCAATAATCCAAAAAAGAAGAATAAAAAACATTTACAAATAGTAAATCAAAATATTAAAGATTTTGAAAAATTGAAATCTATAGATAAAATAGATGACTTGTTAATTAAAAGAAATATTAAATTGAAATTACAGGAGGAAGCTTAATCTATGTCAAATAAAGAAGTAATAGAAGTTTCAGGTAAGATAAAGGAAGCTTTACCAAATACAATATTTATTGTAGAACTTGAAAACGGACATGAAATACAAGCTCACATTTCAGGAAAATTAAGAATGAATTATATAAGAATTCTTCCAGGGGACGAGGTTACAGTTGAAATGTCACCATACGATCTAACCAAGGGAAGAATTACTTGGAGAAAGAAATAGGGGGATTTTATGAAAGTAAGACCATCAGTAAAAAAAATGTGTGAAAAATGTAAAATTATCAGAAGAAAAGGTAAAGTAATGGTAATTTGCGAAAATCCAAAACACAAACAAAAACAAGGTTAAGGAGGCAGGACTTTGGCAAGAATATCAGGCGTTGATTTACCAAGAGAAAAAAGAGTAGAAATTGGTTTAACATATATCTTTGGAATTGGTAGAGCAAGATCAAATAAAATTTTATCTGATGCTGGAGTAAATCCTGACACAAGAGTTAAGGATCTTACAGAAAGCGAATTATCAGCAATTAGAGATCAAATCGACAAGTACACACTTGAAGGTGATCTAAGAAGAGACATTAGTATGAATATTAAAAGACTTCGTGAAATTAACAGCTATAGAGGACGTAGACATAAAATGAATCTACCTGTTAGAGGTCAAAATACTAAAAATAATTCAAGAACTCGTAAAGGTAAGAAAAAATAGGGGGTAGAATTTGGCAAAAGCAACTAAAAATGCACGTGGTAAACAAACTCGTGTAAGAAAAAGAGATAGAAAGCAAATAGAAAGAGGCCAAGCTCATATCAATTCAACATTTAACAACACAATGGTTATGTTAACAGATATGAATGGTAATGCTATTTCTTGGGCATCAGCTGGTCAATTAGGATTCAAAGGTTCTAGAAAATCTACTCCATTTGCTGCACAACAAGCAGCTGAAGAAGCAGCTAAAAAAGCTATGGAACATGGATTAAAATCTGTAGAAGTTTTTGTAAAAGGACCAGGATCAGGAAGAGAGTCAGCAATAAGAGCTTTACAAACTGTAGGTTTAACAATCAACAGAATTAAAGACGTTACTCCAATACCTCACAATGGTTGTAGACCACCAAAGAAGAGAAGAGTATAGGGGAGGATTTATAAGATATGGCAAGATATAAAGGACCAGTACTTAAAAGAGCTAGAGCATTAGGTTTAGCACCACAAGTATTAGGAATTAATAAAAAATCAAATAAAAATCCTGGAAAAGGTAAAAACAAATTAAGTGAGTATGGTTTACAATTAAAAGAAAAACAAAAAGCTAAATTTGTTTATGGAATTTTAGAAAAACAATTTAGAAAAGTATACAAGACTGCTGAAAAAATGTCAGGTATTACAGGTGAAAATCTTTTACAATTATTAGAATTAAGATTTGACAATGTTGTTTATAGAATGGGATTTGCTAAAACTAGAAATGAAGCTAAACAATTAATTTCTCATGGACATTTCTTAGTAAATGGAAGCAAAGTAGACATTCCTTCATATAGATTGGCTCAAGGTGATGTAATCGCTGTAAGAGAAAAATCAAGAAGAAATGGTGTATTTAAATATACAGAAGATAAAGTATGGAATCAAGCTAAATGGGTTAGCGTTGATACAGAAAAATTAGAAGGAAAAGTAGAATCTAATCCAAATAGAGAAGATATTGATTTTGAAATCAATGAACAATTAATAGTTGAGTTATATTCAAGATAATAGTTTAAAGCACAGGAGGCAAATCCGTGATAGAAAAGCTAAATACAAAAATTGAAATTTTAGAAATAAACGAAGAAAAGAATCTTGGTCGTTTCGTAATCTCTCCACTAGAAAGAGGTTACGGGACAACTTTAGGAAACAGTATGAGAAGAGTGCTATTATCTTCATTACCAGGATCTGCTATTTCAAGTATAAAGTTTGATGAAGGTGTATTACATGAATTTACAACTGTAAAAGGTGTAATAGAAGATGTTCCGGAAATTATATTAAATATTAAAGGAATAGCTATAAAAAAACTTTCGGATAATAATGATCCTATTAATTTAAGATTAGATGTTGAAGGACCTAAAATTGTAACTGCTGGTGATATTTCTGGAGATGTCAATTTAGAAATTATAAATAAAGATCACTATATAGCTACAATTAATGATGAAGGATCCATACATATGGATTTAACTGTTGTAGATGGTACAGGATATTCTGTAGCTGATCAACATAAGCCAGAAAATCCTCCAGTGGGATTAATTTCTATAGATTCATCATTTACACCTGTAACAAAAGTTAACTTCATTGTTGAAAAAACAAGAGTTGGTCAAATAATTGATTTTGATAAATTGATATTAGAAGTTACAACAAATGGAACAATTACACCACAAGAAGCTGTTGCAGACGGATCTAACATTTTAATAAATTACTTAAACTTCTTTACTGAACTACCAAATATTGATCAAGAAGTTGTAGTGACAGAAGAAGATGAAGAAGAAAATGAAGATGAAACTCAACAATTACTAAGTCTAACAATTGAAGAACTTGACTTGAACTTAAGAGCATTTAATTGTTTGAAGAGAGCTGGATTAAATACAGTAGAACAAATACTTGAAGTTCCAATGAATAAATTAGCAAAAATTAAGAATTTTGGTAAGAAGTCATTTGTTGAAGTTAAGGAAAAAATTGAAAGTTTAGGACTAAAATTATTAGATGATAATGAGGAAGAGTAATTAGGAGGCATTATGTCAAATTTAAGAAAATTAGGTAGAAGAACTGACCACCGTAATGCAATGTTAAGAAACCTTGTTCAATCACTTTTAGAAAATGGAAGAATACAAACATCAGTTACAAGAGCGAAAGAAGCTCAAAGAATGGCTGATAAAATGATTACATTAGCTAAAAGAGGTGACTTACACGCAAGACGTCAAGCGTTAGCTTATATCTATAAAACAGATGTTGTAAAAAAATTATTTGACGAATATGGTCCACAATATAAAGAAAGAAATGGTGGATATACAAGAGTATTGAAACTTGGACCAAGAAGAGGGGATGCTACAGAAATGGCAATCCTTGAATTAGTTTAATATATTTTATAATATTACAGGACAGAATTCTCTGTCCTTTTTTTGTATAAAAGTTCAATTGTTTAAATGATATTTTTATGGTAATATATATTAGTATAGTTATGGAGGGATAAATGAAAAAAAATAATAAAATTGTAATAATTCCTTTTATCATTTTGGCAATAATTTATTTTATTGGAGTAATTTTATTTAGTGAATTTTCTTATCCTGGCACTAGGTTAAATGGTAATGATAAAAGTTTTGTTTTATTAAATAATATATTTAACTATAATACTAATAATGAATCAAATTTAAATTTTAAAATTGAAGGTAGAAACAGTAAAGAATTAACAATATCACTTAATGATATAGAATTAAATAAAAAAATAAAAAATGTTGATAAACAACCAATACAAAATTCATGGATTTGGCCAGTTGATATATTTAAGAATCATAATTATAAAGTTGAATATGATATTTCATATAATAAAAAAAAATTAGAAAAAATATTGAGTGAATCAAAATTATTTAATTCAATAAAGGAACCTGTAGATGCAAAAATAGAATATAATGGAACAGACTACATTATTACAAAACATGATTTAGGAGATAAACTAGATAAAGATAAAACTTTAATATCTATTGAGGATGCAATAAGAAATGGAGAGACAAAGTTAATATTAGATAAACAATATATTAATCCAAAAGTTTTATCTGATTCAAAACAATTAGATAATGATTTAAAAAAAATAAAAACAATATCAAATCTAAATTATATATTTGATTTTGAAGATAGAAAGTATGAATTAAATGGAAAAAATATCATTCAGATGTATGATCTAGTAAATGATAAATATGTCTTAAACAAAGAAAAAATTGAAGGTTACGTAATAAAAATTGCTAGAGAAACAAATACTTATGCGAAGGAACATAAATTTAAGGCAACTGGTTTAGGAGAAATTACAGTTCCTGGTGGGATTTATGGTTGGAAGATGGATGTAGATAAAACTGTTGAAAACATAATAAAAATGATTAATGAATATAAAGATGGAAAAGTTGAAATCGCATATGAAATGGAAGCAAAACATAGAGGCAAAAATGATATAGGAAACACTTATATAGAGATAGATCTTTCTAGACAACATATGTGGTTTTATAAAGATGGAAAGTTGGTAATTGATACGGATATTATTTCTGGAGATGCAAGATCAAGAAATGCAGCTACTCCAACAGGTGTTAACAAGGTTTGGTCAAAAGAGCGAGGTAAAGATCTTATAGGTGTAAATGAAATTACTGGAGAGAAATATGTTTATCCAGTTGAATATTGGATGCCTGTAGGTTGGACAGGATCAGGTATACATGATACAAGTACAAGAAAAGAATATGGTGGTAATATCTATAAAACTTGGGGAAGTAGTTCATGTATAAATACGCCACCATCTGCAATGAAAATAATTTTTGAAAATGTACCTATAAACACAGCAGTTGTAATATATGAAAGTAGCACAAATTTATCACCAACTGAATTTGAAAAACAAGAAATGATAAGAAAAGGTGAAGCTAAGGTGGATGTAAGTTAATGATAAAAATTAAAAATTTAAATTTTAGATATAGTGAAGATGAAGAATATGTGTTAAAAAATATAAGTTTAAATATAAATAATGGAGAATTTATTTCTATTTTAGGACGAAATGGATCAGGAAAATCTACATTAGCTAAATTGTTAAATTCTCAAATTTTTCCTACTGAAGGTGAGGTTATAATAGATGGTAAAAATACAAAAACATCTGATGTATGGGATATACGTGAAAAGGTAGGAATGGTATTTCAAAATCCAGACAATCAGATTGTTGCTACTGTAGTGGAAGAAGATGTTGCGTTTGGACCGGAAAATTTAGGTATTCCAAATCCTGAATTAAGAAATAGAGTTGATGAAGCACTTAAAACAGTAGGAATGTATAAGTTTAGAAAGCATGCACCACATATGTTATCAGGTGGACAAAAACAACGTGTTGCAATAGCTGGTGTATTAGCTATGAATCCTGATATTGTTGTATTTGATGAACCTACTTCAATGTTAGATCCAACTGGAAGAAAAGACGTAATAAATCACGCTATTAAATTAAATAAAGAAGAAAATAAGACGGTTATAAATATCACGCATTACATGGATGAAGCAGTTCTTTCAGATAGAGTTGTTGTTATAGATAGAGGACAAATAGTTTTAGATGGGACTCCTAGAGAAGTATTTAGTCAGGTAGAGAAAATAAAAAGCTATGGATTAGATGTACCTCAAGTTACTGAATTAGCATATTTATTAAAAAAATCAGGAGTAAATATAAAAAAAGATATTTTAACTATTGATGAATTGGTAGAAGTTTTATGAGTATAATATTAAAAAATGTAAAATATAAATATAATATGTCTAGTGATAAATATGCACTAGACAATATTAATCTACAAATTAATAAAAATGAATTTATAGGAATTATTGGACATACAGGTTCTGGTAAATCAACTTTAGTTCAATTATTTAATGGTTTAGTTTATCCTACAGAAGGTACAGTATTAGTTGATAATGAAGAAATTTCTGATGAAAATAAAGCTAATCTAAAGCAAGTAAGGCAAAAAGTTGGTTTAGTATTTCAATATCCAGAATATCAATTATTTGAAGAAACTATTGCATTAGATATCGCATTTGGTCCAAAAAATTTAGGTTTATCTGATGATGAAATTCAAAAAAGAGTTAAAGAATCTATGAAACTTGTTGGATTAGATTATGAAAAGTTTAAGGATGAATCTCCATTTGATTTATCAGGGGGACAAAAAAGAAGGGTTGCTATAGCATCGATTTTAGCTATGCAACCACAGTATTTAATTTTAGATGAGCCTACTGCTGGATTAGATCCTGAAGGAAGAGATGAAATACTTGGAGAACTTAGAAAAATTTATAATTCAGATAATGAACTTACTGTTGTTGTTGTGTCTCATTCAATGGAGGATATAGCTAAAATAGCAAATAGAGTTATTGTTATGTCTGAAGGAAAAGTATTTGATGATGATATTCCGGAAAAAATTTATAGTAATGAAGAACAATTAGAAAATATTGGACTTGATGTACCACAAATAACAAAAGTTACTTCATTATTAAAAAATAAAGGATATAAATTTGATAAGACCATAATAAATGTTGAAGAAGCATATGAGGCTTTAATAAAACAAATGGGAGGTAAGGATGAATAATTCTCCACTAGGACAATATATTCCAGGAAATACTATTGTACATCGACTAGATCCCAGAATTAAAATTATATTGGTTTTTATGTATATGATTACATTATTTTTAATTAATAATTTAGTTTATTATATTCCAATGTTTTTATTTGTTTATATGACGATAAAAATTGCTAATTTGAGTTTCTTGAATATAATAAAATCATTAAAATCAATTATTTTTATTTTAGTATTTACAACATTAATTCATATTTTTTCTACACCTGGTAAGGAATTGGTTAAATTCATAGGATTAACAATTACTTTAGAAGGGATAGAAAGAGCTATATATATTGGTGTAAGGTTAATTCTTTTAGTAATTGGTACTTCATATTTAACACTTACAACAAGTACAACCAAATTAACTGATGGTATTGAATCATTATTAAGTCCATTAAAAGTTATAAAGTTTCCTGCTCATGAACTAGCAATGATGATATCAATAGCTTTAAGATTCATTCCAACTTTGTTTGATGAAGCCAATAAAATAAGGAAAGCACAATTAGCTAGAGGGGCAGAATTTGACTCTGGAAATATAATGAAAAAAGCTAAAAGCATGGTTCCATTATTAGTTCCATTATTTATAAATTCTTTTAGGAGAGCTAAAGAGCTTGCTATTGCCATGGAATCAAGAGGATATAGAGGTTCTGAAGGACGTACAAGATTAAATCCATTAAAGTTAAGAAAATTAGATTATATTGTGTTTATAATTGTAACTATATTCTTTACATCTCTAGTTTTAGTAGGAATTTATTTATGAAAAATATAAAATTGACAATAGCATATGACGGATCAAATTTTAATGGATTTCAAATTCAACCTGATGTTAGAACTGTACAAGGGGAAATAGAGAAAGCATTAAAGAGATTAAATAAGGAAGAAGTATCAATTATTTCAGCGGGAAGAACAGATACAGGGGTACATGCAACAATGCATGTATCTAATTTTTTTACAAATGCATTATTGCCAGCAGAAGCATATAAATTTAAATTGAAAAAATATCTTCCTACGGATATTTCAATAATTGAATCTGAAGAAGCTGATGAAAATTTTCATTCGAGATTTGATGCGAAATTAAAAAAATATAGATATATAATTTGTAATTCAAAGGAATTTTATCCTCATCAAAGAAATTATAAACTTCACATCAAACATGATTTAAATTTAGATAAAATGAAGGCTGCTGGAGAATTATTAAAAGGTGAACATAATTTTTCGGCATTTATGAAATTGGGACAAGATAAAAATCCTGTAAGGAATATGACTAATATTGAAATTTATCAAAAAGATGATGATATATTTTTAGAATTTGAGGCACAGTCATTTTTACACAATCAAATTAGAATAATGGTTGGATTATTAATAGATATAGGTAGAGGATTTAGAGAAGTAAATTATGTAAATGAAATTTTTGATAAAAAAATTAAAAGAGCTGCTAAAACTTATGGACCACAAGGATTATATTTAATAGATATAAAATACTAAAATAGTTGACAAGTGCAGAGTTTAACTATATAATATATAAGTATTTAAAGAGAATCTTGATTCTTTTTAGATATCTACGATCTAAAATCGCAGCGTCGATGTGCGATAAAGAAATCGTCGAATTTACAAAATCGCCACCTCATTAGGCGAGTTCTAAATAAATGGGGCTAGATATAAAAAAGAAACAGGAGGATAAAAATGAGTACATTTTTAGCAAAACACAATGAAGTTGAGCGTAAATGGTATGTTATTGATGCAACAGACAAAGTTTTAGGTGATGTAGCATCTAAAGTTGCTTCTATCTTAAGAGGTAAAACAAAACCAATTTACACACCACACGTGGATACAGGTGATTACGTAGTTATCGTAAACGCTGACAAAATCAGAGTAACAGGTAATAAAGCGAACTATAAAGTTTACAAACATTATACAGGTTATGCTGGTGGTTTAAGAGAAATCCCTTACAAAGATGTTTTAGCAAAACATCCAGAAAGAATTTTAGAACATGCAATTAAAGGTATGTTACCTAAAAATTCATTAGGTAGACAAATGTTCAAAAAATTACATGTATATGCAGGACCAGATCACAAACATGGTGGTCAAAATCCAGAAGCATTAGAAATTTAAGGGAGGTATCATGAGCGAACAATTTTACGGTACAGGAAGAAGAAAATCTGCTGTAGCAAGAGTTAGACTTTTACCTGGACAAGGAACATTCACAATTAATGGAAAAGATATTGAAGAATATTTTGGATATGAAACACTTAAAGAATTAGCAAAATCTCCTTTAAAATTAACAGAAAAATTAGGACAATTTGATGTTAAAGTTAATGTTAAAGGTGGTGGATTCACAGGTCAAGCAGGAGCAATCAGACACGGTGTATCTAGAGCTTTATTAGAAGTTGATGAAGAATTAAAAACTGTTTTAAAAAGAGCAGGTTTCTTAACAAGAGATTCAAGAAAGAAAGAAAGAAAGAAACCAGGTCTAAAGAAAGCAAGAAAATCATCACAATTCTCAAAGAGATAATATTATACAAATTACAAAACGTTGGAATTGCTTATATTCCAACGTTTTTTAGTTATAAATATAGCTCACAATTCGTGAGCATTTTTGTACGTAGTCTACAAATAGTCTACAAATAGTCTACAAATTAATAATCAAGATAAAGTATATTTTTATGTAAATCATCAATATCTGCATGAGTATAAACATTTTCAGTAATATCTTTTCCAGCATGACCTAAAATTTGTCGTATAGATATTTTATCTGCTCCATTAACTTGAAGAGATGTTGCTACTGTATGTCTAGCGTCATGAGGAGTATGATCCATATTTAAATCTTGCATAAGTCTTTCAAACCTTTCTCTTTTAAAGTTAGAATATTTGAATTTTTCATTAAATTTATTTCTTATTAAATAAGTTTTATTTTCATCATATCTATATTCAATAAATTTATAAATTTTAGGATGTATAGGAACTATCCTGTTAATTGATGCAGCTGTTTTATTGCCACCACGCATCCATTTTTCTTGTAAATTAACATTCTTGATTTCAATATTTAATAATTCATTTATTCTAAAACCTGTATAAAGAAGTATTAGAGTAATATCTAAATCTCTATAATTTTCTAAATTATCCAATAAAAGTTTGATTTCTTTTTTAGTAAATATTTTTTCTTTAGTAGGAAGGTCTTTTTTAGTTTGTTTTAATTTAGTTTTTAATGTAATTTTCTTTAATTGAGGAATATCTTCTGAATAGTACATATATAATTGATTAAAAAGGATAATTATTTTTCTTTTTGTACCATGTCCAATATTTTTATCATCTAATATAATTTGTAAATTTTCAGAAGAGATACTTACAAGAGGCTTATTATGATATATTTCAAGTTTATCAAAAGCTGCTTTATAACTATTTATTGAACTTGTACTCATGTCGGTAAATTTCCAGTTTTTATATTTATCAAAAGCTTCTTTAAGAGTAAATTTATTAATGTCTATATCATAAGGGTTAGAAGAATATTCAGATAAAGCATTTAATGCTTCTTTATAGCTTCCAAAATAACCTATGTATTTTCTAATTTGTTTTCCACTTGGATCATATCCTATTGTAACTTTTGCTCCATAAGGTTTTCTTCTTTTTCCGGATAATTTTTCAATACATCCATATCCATTAGGTAATCTCATTCTTTTTGCCATAAAAAATACTCCTTTCATGTATTTTGTGTACAACGAAACGAGTATATGCTATAATATTCTTGTCAAAGAAGTGTATAGCAATATACTCTATTTACACATCCCTTACCAGGTGAGAGAGGTAGGGGATTTTTTATTTAAAAAATTGTCTTAGATTTATTATAATTTGATATTACTTCTTCGGGAACTCCCATGTTTTCAAAGAGTAATTGTTTATCTTTTGGATATATGCTCAAATGTTTATTTATATAAAATTCAATACCTACTTTTGAAGCAGCAAATATGTTAAGTTCATCTAGAACTTTCAAATAATTTATAAATGTATATAAATCATTTTTCCCATATCCTGAATTAAACATTTCTCTTGTAATATGTATATTATTATGGAAGTTACTAATAAAAGGAGAATCATTATATCTAGGGTTATAGCTAAATATTCTTCCATTATGTGCTGCTCTATTTCTAAATTTATGAGACAAATATAATATTGTACTAAATAAATTTTTTATATCTTCATCTACATCAGTTGAGATAGGTATACCGAGTACAGTTCTAATAACTTTTTCTTTAATATCACTTTTTTGTAGTTTGTAAAAATTTTTTAAGCTACCCAATGTAACACCCTTAAATAAAATCCAAGCTGGTGTATGATGTTGATTAATTTTATAGTGATTAAATGGTTCGTTATCATCGTTAATTACTTTATTAAAAGTATTTAATAATTGGTCAATTTGAAATATTCCATTAACTCTATGTCCACTTTTAAAATTAGTTCTTTTAAGATAATTGGATTCTAAATGTCCATACTTATCTGAAAGATGATATGCTAGAGCTGTTTTTACTATAAGTTCGAATCTTTTTGTAGCATCCATTATTTCTTTTTGTAAATTCATATCTAAAGTAAATAGTGAGAATAGATGCTCAAAAGTTTCACCTTCTATAAATTTATCTGTTTCTTTTAATATAAAATCTTTGTATCCATTTACTATTTCATAATATCCATATCTAAATAATTTATTTCTAGCATCTTCTTCGTTATCAAAAAGTAAGTCTCTATCTTTTAGTATTTTAATTTGTTCATCAATTGTTTTAAATTCTTTCATAATTTATTCCTTAAATACAAAAAAAGACTTCATAAAGAAGTCTTTACTAAGTTGGTTCTAAACACGAACCTGTCCTTTCGGTTAACTTCATTATACATTAAACTATATTATTTTGTCAATATTATATAAATATGATAAATTTTATTATTATCTTAGCATTTTTTTCGTTATTTCCATTTAATTCTCCAACTTTATTTTTTCATTTTTATATCTTGTACAAAACTTGTGTAAAACTCGTACAAAACTCGTGTAAATTTACCCTCCTAATTTTTGTTTTTTAATTGCGTTATTTTTTATTTTATTTATTATCCACTATATAATCTAATACTTTTTAATTAACTCCTAACAAATTTGCATATTGTTCTTTAGTATATTCAAAAAGAGGATCTATTTCTTTTTCTAACAACTTAAATGTATTGTAATATTATAATCATTTAAAATTTTTATTAAATCACCATCTTTGTCAATTTTTTTGAAATCACCACCATTTATATCAGCTGAAATATTTTTAATATTTTTTAGAATTGAACCAACTTGAATATTATCATTTGAAGAAATATACCCAACCTTAAATCCATCAAGTATTACAGCTATTGCATTAGAATCATATTCATTATTGGGTTCTCTAATAAGCTCAACATTAGAATAGTTACGTATGGATTTATATTTAAATAAAGTTCTAGAATTTGGAGAAATTTTATCCCATAAATTTTCGCTATTTTTTTTCATAAATTCTTCAATTTCTTTTTTTCTAAAATATGTCCCAGCAACTATTAAATTTAAGTTATTATATTTAGGAATATTTTTATTTTTATTAGAAAAATATTTTACAGGTTCTATTATCCAACCAATTGTTATTATGTATAATAAAAATATCCACCAGCCAACTAATATCCACCATAAAAAACTTTTATTTTTAAACATATTACTTCTCCTATTTCTTGTAAGGGTGATAAACACCCACCATTTCACCTAATATCATTGTATCTTCTTTTCCATCTAATAGAATAGGCTTATATAGGTTGCTATTAGAATTGCAAGGCTGAAGAATTATAACATCATTTGTTTTAATTACTTTTTTTAGCGTTGCTTCATTGTCGATTAATACAGCAGCTATTTTCCCATTCTCAACATCAGGAGTTTTTTTAAGAAAAACTGTATCTCCATCATATATTTCAGCATCAATCATAGAATCTCCTTTACACTTAAGAGCAAAATCTGCACGAATAGATGAATCAGCTATAAAATAACCTTCTAAATTCTCATCAGCAAAAATTGGAGTTCCGCATGCTATAGTACCAACTATAGGGATTTGTCTTGCCCTATTGAATAATGTAATACCTTTTATTTTTTCTAAGTCTAAGTTATAATCTTTTTCCCATCCCATTAAATATCCTGGAGTGGTAGATAATGCTTTAGCTATTAGTTCAACTCTGTCACTTGGAATATTTGAAATATTACCTGATTCGTATCTTTGAATTGTAGCATCACTTACACCAGTCTTTTTTCCTAATTCTTTTAAGGTTAGATTAAGACTTTTTCTCTTATTTTTAATTCTATCTCCTATATTCATAACATTCTCCTTAATTTCTTAAAAAAATTATAACAATTAATTACTTAATAAGCAATATTTTTCGTATACATAGAAAAAAATTGCTTGACACGCAATATAATAGATGATATATTTATTACGTAATAAGTAATAAAATTATAAAGGAGGAACAAAAAATGAAAATAAATATTATAAAAGCTAAAATGGTTGAAAAGAAAATTAACCACAAAAAATTAGCTGAAATATTGAAAATATCAGAACGAACTTTAACGAATAGATTTTCATCTGGAATATTTAAATCAGATGAAATGAATATAATGACCAAAGTTTTAGAAATTGAAAATCCTAGCGAAATTTTTTTTGATTAAAAAATTACACATTACGTAATTTAAACAAATTTGTAACAATTAAAGAAAGAGGAAGAGATGGAGAAATTTGAATTAACTGACACGAAGGAAAAATTTGAATTAAAAATAAACGGAGTTCCTATAAATTTTGTGAAAGAATATAAGATTGAAGGAACTCCGTACGAAAAACAACTAACAATAAAATTTGTGATTCCAACAGAAAATATTAAATTCCAATCTGACTTTTAATATAAGATTCTGCTATTTGAGAAAAAACTTTCAAAGAAACAGATCCTAAATCTTTTATTACTGTTTTAGTATGTTGTACAACTTTAGAAGAACGAATATTGTTAAGAAACTCATGACCATTCCAAGTAAGGGAAAATACACGTATACCTATAGGTCCACCCCAAGCTTCTATAATATGACAATTAATTAAATTAGATTCTTCTAATTTTAATAAAGCATAAAATTTATTGATTTCAGTATCTGTTTTATTGTAAATAACATATTCATCAAGAGAAGTTTTAGATTCTATTTCAATTAAAACTTCACGGACAATATCAAAATCAAGTTTCATATATAACCTCCCTATTAAGTATTAGGTATCTGCAAACACCTTAATAAGAGTATATCAGAGAGGTTAGAGTAAAGTATAGCAAAAAATTAAAGAAAAAAAGAAAGGATAAGAGATGGATGCAGTAAGAGAATTAGAATTGATAACTGTAAAAGAAGCTGCAAAAAAACTAAACATAACAGAAAATGGATTAAGACATGGATTACAGCAAAAGCTATTTCCATTTGGAGTAGCTGTTAAACAAACAAAAGAGTATTCTTATTATATTTTTAAGAAGAGATTAGAGAAATATTTGGAAGGAGAATTATAAAAAATGGGATTAAAACAAAAAGCAGAAGTAAATGTAAAAATTGAAGTAAATATTAATGGAATGGCAATTAGCGAATATATTGAAAAATTATCTTCATTAAATGAATTAGTAAATGATCTTAACGGAAATATTGAAGATATTGTTGAAGATAAAGAAAATAAATGTAAAGATTACGCATTAAACTTAGCTCAATTAAATCAAATTGAAAAATTTTTAGAAGATAAATTTGTTAAAAAAATTGATGGGGCAAGAATAAATTTAGGTGGATTTGTAAAAGTAAATGAAAGGAGTAGAAATGATTAAACATTATATTACTAAATATATAGAAAATGGGAAGCTATATGCAGAAAGTTGGTTGCAGATTGATTTATTTGGAAAAGCTTATTGTTTTTCTAAAAGAAAAATTGAAATAAAAAAGAACTAGAGCTGTAACTCTAGTCAATAAAAATATTATTTTTTAGTCCATTTATGGCCAGGTTTTTGTGTAGGTGGGAATTATACGAGGAGGAATGATGGAAATAATGAATGAAAGAGTTTTACAAATAAGGAGAATAAAACATAAAAGAAAAATAGATAAAGAAATATTAATAAAATATTTTTTAATATTTTTATTAAATGTATTTTTAATATTTTTTGCATATTCAAAAAGAGGATACAAGGCAATAGGAGGGGAAATATTAATAGTACCATTAATATTTTTAGTTAGATATATATATCTTGATTTTAAGGATTTATCAAAGGAGATTAAAAATGAGCATATTAGATAAGATAACAATTTTTCTACTTATATATGGAATCTGTAAATTAATTGATACATCAATTGTATTATATAAATTTATCGAAGAGATGAGAGTTAGAAAAAGATTTAAGAAAATGTATGAAAAAGAACATAGAGAAAAACTAAAAAAGGAAAAGTCAAATGAACAATCAAGAAGCAAAAAAAGCATTTGATGAAAAGGTAGAGGTATATTACAGGGATCTAAAATTTAAGAGAATAAATGCATTAATCTATAGAAAATATGGAGATGAATTTTATTGTCAAGCAGAGTGCCAAGATATGAATGCTGATGCAGTATATGTAGTTCCGGTAGAAAAATTAGAATTTACAGAAGAAAAAATTATATATCCAGATAAATTTTCTGATGAAGAAAAAGAGGATATAAACAACAAAATAATTGACACAGAAAATAAATTAAATTTATTAACGAACACAATCATATCAGAAAATACTACAAGATCAATAGAACATATATATTCACTAATTCAAAATTTATTAGGATTAGAGGAAATACTTCAAAGATATGAAGATAAAAAAAGAAGAGATACAAGAAAATAAATAAAAAAATGGAGACTGGGAAGTCTCCAAAGTATTGATATAATCAACACACTACGAATTGATTATATCATATATTTAACAAATGTACAAGAATTAGATAGGTTTATATAGCCTATCTTACGAGCTTGTATAGATTATTATCTTTTCAACCAAACTATTTAAATAAAAATATATAGAGAGAAAAGAAATAAAAAATAAAAATATATAAGGTAATCAAGGATAGAAAAAATGATAAGAGAAAAGAAAATATATTGTGGTGAAAAATATTTAGAGGTAGATATATATCATTATAATTTTAGTAAAAAAAATGGTAAAAGAAGTAAAAAGAAAAAAGAGAGCTTACCATGTCAAAGAAATTTAAATGATAAAAATGCTAAAAGAAAACTAATACAGTTAGTAGAAGCAAATTTCACAGAGAAAGACTATTTTCTTACTCTAACATATAATGATGAATTTTTACCTAATACTTTAGAAAAAGCACAAAAAGAAGTAGAAAACTATTTAAGAAGATTAAAAAACAGAAGAATAAAAGAAAATGTGGAAGAATTAAAATATATTGTCATAACAGCATTCACACCTAAAAAAGAAAAAGAAAATGAAAATATAAATAAAGATGAAGATACAGAAGTAGTAAGAGTACATCATCATTTATTAGTCAATGGTGGAATTGATAGAGATATATTAGAAGAGTTGTGGAGCAAAGGAAGAGGAAAAAATAAAAAAAGAATGGGATATGCTAATCCTAAAAGACTTCAACCAGATCCTAATACTGGATTAGCCGCAATAGCTGGATATATGATTAAACAACCTACCAACAAGAGAAGATGGAGCAGTAGCCAAAATCTTGAAAGACCATATTCAAGAACAAATGACTATAAATACTCCAGGAAAAAAATTCAATCAATAGTAGGAAATCAAAAAGATTTATCGTATTGGGAAGAACAATATCCAGGATATTACATTGCAGATAAAGAAAATGGATATGAAGAGGTGCATAGTGACTTATTAGGCTGGAGCATATATCTCAAGTTAAGAAAAAAGGAATAAAAAAGTTATCCACATAGAACGATAAACAAAAGTTATCCACATTTAAATTTTTAAAAAAAGTTATCCACATGAAAAGAAAGGGAATAAAATGACGGAATTAACAATAACAGAATATACAATAATAGGATTTTTAGTATTTATAATATTAGGATTAATAAAATTATATTTAGATACTGAAGAAAATAAAAGTGAAATAAGAAGATTAAAGATTACAACTAGTATGAATTTAGAAAGAACTTGCAATATAATGAAATCTTTATCTAAAAATGAACAAAAACAAAGCACAGAAAACAAAGTAACACATATTGTTACATTAAGAGAAGGAGAAAGTATAAAAATATACAATGCTACAGATTGGGGATATAGTGAAGATCTATTAAATTTCTATGATGAGAATGATGATGTAGTAGCATTTGTTAGAGAAAATTTAGTTATACATTTAAAAAAAGTAAATTTTGAAGAAAAATAAAAAAGTTATCTACAGTTAATTAAAGGAGTAAAAATGAACAATGTAATATTGATGGGAAGATTAACAAAAACACCAGAGCTTAGATATTTACAAGGAAGCAATAAAGCTTATGTAAGGATTAACATAGCTTGCGAAAAAAATTTAAGCAAAGAAAAGAAGCAAGAGCTAGAAGCAAAAGGAACGGCAACAGCTGACTTTATTAATTGTGTAGGCTGGGGAACATTAGCAGAAAATATTGCTAAATTTGTAGACAAAGGATCAAGAATTATAATTAATGGCTCAATTCAAACAGGATCATATGAAAAAGACGGACAAAAGATATACACAACTGATGTATTAATACATAATTCAGAATTTATCGATTGGAAAAATAATAATAACGGAATAGACCAAACTCAAGGCTATAAAGATGATCATAACCAAACTGATAGTTTTGAATACACAGCAGAATATAATCCAGTTGACGATAATAGAATACCATTTTAAGGAGTAGACACATGAAGGATTTAGTAAAAAAAATAATAGATTGGGCAAAAGAAAGAAAAATAAACGAAAAAGGAACAGTTGAAGGGCAAAGGGTAAAAACTATCGAAGAAATGGCTGAATTAATTAAAGCTGTATGTAAAAATGATATATCTATGATTAAAGATAGTATAGGAGATGTATATGTAACTTTAGTAATAGGTACTTTACTTCAAACAAAAGATGAAGAAAAAACATTAGATTTATTTGACAGATTAGAAAGAGCTAAGAGTAATTATATTGAATTTGAATGTGATGGAGATATTAATAATGTTAAAGAATATTGTGGTAATGATGAAATAAAATGGTTAAATGGTGTTTCGTTTGAATTAAATAGAATATCAGAAAATGAAATACCTGAAATATATGAATTTAATAATTTTAGCATATTAGGATTTATTATTTCGTTTTATGCGATAAAAAGAGATACAACATTAAGAGAATGTGTAGAACTTGCATATAATGAAATATCAAAAAGAAAAGGCAAGATGATTAATGGAATATTTGTTAAGCAAGAAGATTTAAAGGAGAAAATAAAATGAATATAAAGATAAGTGAAAAAGAATTATTAGAAGTATTATTATCTTACACCCCAAAAGTATTATCAAATACAAAAGCATATGAAATATGTAATAATATAAAAAGCTATGGAGAAAAGATTAAAGAAAAATATTATATTGATGATATAGAATTGGAAAATATTTTGTATAAGTATTATCCAAGAGTATCACACAAAAATGCTGGAAGAATTATAAGAGATATAAAAAGGAAATCGGAGGTGATTGAATAATGAAAAATTATATAAACACATCTGATGAAATGTTTAAGCCTATACTAAACACTTTAGATAATCATATAAAAAAAGCATTAATTCAGATAAATTCAGAAAATTTTGATGAAGCAACAATAACATTAAAGTTAAAGCTATCAGTTACTGAAAAAGATACTTTTATAGGGGAAAATGTAATTAGTTATAAAGAACCAAAAATAACATTTGATACAAATACAAAACTATCGCATAACTATCAAGACGCATATAGACTAACATTCAAAGACTGTGAATTAGTTAAAATTGGAAATGAATTTGGAATAGTTAAAGTAAAAGATAATCAATTAAATATGCTGGATGAATGATGAAATTAATTATTCCACATAGGCTACCAGGATTAAATGAAATTATATATCAAGCAAGAGGAAATAAAATAATAAGTAATGCACAAAAAAAGAAGTATACAGAATTAGTGGCTTGGTATTGTAAGATTTACAAAATTAAAAAATTAAATCAAAAAGCAGATTTTATTTTTTCCTGGTATTGCCAAAATAAAAAAAGAGATAAAGACAATATAATGGCAGGACAAAAATTTATATTTGATGGACTTCAATCAGCTGGAGTTATTAAAAATGACGGTTGGAAAGAGATAGGAAATATAAGTCATAAATTTTATATCGATAAGGAAAATGAAAGAGTTGAAATTGAAATAGTAGAGGTAAATCAATGAGGAGTATACAAGACTTATTAGATGAATTAGAAGATCTAGCATGGAATCATGCAGATAGTTATAGAATAAAGGAAATCAGAAATAAAATAGATTATTGGATACAAAAAAATATTATTGAGGTAAAAAATGAAAAAGAAGCAAAAGGAAAGAATGATTAAGTTACAACAAGCACTTAATCACAACGCAAAAGAAGGAATTAAAAAAGAAGCTGTAGATGTAAGTTTAGCAATAATGTTTTATATAAGTATATTAGTTTTAAGAGATAAGTACGGATTTGGCAAAAAGAGATTAGGAGACTTTATGGAACATGCTTCAACACTTATAAAAGATATGAGTATTGGACTACTAGACTTCAAAGATATAAGAGATACTATACTTGAAGAAACGGGGGTAGAAATAAAACTTCCTGAAAGGAAATGGCTATGATTGTAAAATTTACACTTTTAACTAAAAAAGGATATCTAAAGCAAAGTATAAGAGGTACATATGCACCTACTATATTAGATAATGCCACTCTATACTCATCACTTGCACAAGCTGAATTTCATAAGACAAAGGCTGCAAGAATGTATAAAGATATTCAAATAAAAAAAATCATAGAAAAAATTGAGGTTAAATAATGAATCGATTAGAAAACAACAAAAAACTTTATTTTTTAGAAAAACAAGCACGAGAATTAGAGATAAAAGGCAAACATAATTGGAATGGAGAAGAAGTTCAAGAATATATATCAATACAAAGAGAAATAAAGGATATAAGAAACTATGAGAGACTATCAAAGAAAAAAGCATACGAAATACATAATAGATAGAGTCGTATACCAAAAAACTATCTGGGTAATTAGAGACTACTACAGACTAAAAGATATATGTGATAGCTTAATAGAAGAATCTCCAGAGCCTAACTTTAATAAAGTACAATCAACAAATAAAATAACAAATCAAACAGAAAATATAGTAATGAAAAGAGATAAGTATATTACTCAAGTTAAAGTGATAGAAAATGCACTATTAAGCATTCCTGAAGAATACAGAAAAGGAATTTGGAACAATATAATGTACAATGCAGCATATCCTATATATGCAGATAGATCAACATATGGTAGATGGAAAAGTAAATTCATATATCAAGTTGCAAAAGATTTAGAAATATTTTAATAAAATTTAATAAAATAAAAAAAGTTGCAACACCAGGGAAAAATAAAGGTGCTATACTAGTATTGTAAAAATATAGACAATATAATACAACAATTTTTCGGGCAACTTCTGCTACCTTCATATTTTACTCCATTTAATAATTTTGATTACACAGATTAGAGAAGTTGTCTTTTTTGTGTCTATTTTTATACCCCTTATAATAAAAACACTCATAGGGAGGTATTTAAAATATGTGTCTAGGGGATTAAAAATACCCGAGGGGATAAATATCAACGGAGAGAATCATGCCTATAAAAAGACCTGAAAGGACTGGTAGCCATAGAGCTGTATATGAATCAAATAAAAAGAAAATATTAAAAACACAAGATATATGTGGAATATGTGGGAAGCCAGTTGATAAGTCTCTTAAATATCCTGATCCAATGTGCGCTGTAATAGATCATATTTTACCAATCGCAAAAGGCGGGCACCCGTCAGATATTAAGAATTTACAAATAGCTCATCATTATTGTAACAGGCAGAAAAGTGATAAGTTATTTGCTTCAGATAATTTAAAAAACAATAAAAAAAATGTAGAAATATTAGGTAATAGACACTTACCACATAGTGTAGATTGGTTATCATATAAAGCCTTAAATTGAGTTTTAAAAGATTTTATATAATAGGGGGTACACCCCCTCCCCCTTACACCAAACGACCTTCCAGACCCTTACTGTACATTTTTCTCGCTGAATAAATTAAAGGAGATACCATGGACCAAAATAAGCGATATGAAAAGCTTGAATATTTAAGAAAAAAATTAAAAACTTTTGAAAAAAGAGCAATGCAAAGATATGCTCAATATGATGTAAAATACTTTGACTATGATATAGGATTTGTTATTCCTAGACACATAAGAGATAGATATAGAGCAAGTTTAGGCTGGACTACTAAGGCTGTAGATTCGTTAGCTGATAGGCTTGTATTTAGAGAGGTAAAAGATAGTATATATAACATCAATGATATATTTAGAACAAACAATCCAGATATACTATTCGATAGTGCTATACTTAATGCATTAATTTCATCTTGTAGTTTTATTTATATCTCAAAAGATGAAAGAGATTCAGTTAGGTTGCAAGTAATTGAATCATTAAATGCTACAGGGGTTATTGATCCTATAACAGGGTTACTTAAAGAGGGATATGCAGTGTTAGATAGAGATAAGAAAAATAAGCCTATTTTAGAAGCGTTTTTTGAACCTTATGTGACAACAATAATATCTAAAAATGAAGATGAAGATGAAAATATTCAAGAGATAAGACATAAAGTTCCTTATCCACTGCTTGTACCAATACTTCACAGACCAGATGCGGTAAGACCATTTGGAAGAAGTAGGATTACTAAATCATGTGAGTATTGGCAAAAATATGCTAAAAGGACTTTAGAAAGGGCTGATATTACAGCTGAATTTTATTCATTTCCACAAAAATATGTAACTGGGTTGAGTAACAATGTTGAACAATTAGACAGTTGGAAAGCAACTATTGCATCCATGCTATCATTTGAAAAAGATGAAGATGGAGATTCACCAAAATTAGGGCAATTTACAACACCATCAATGAGTCCTTTTGTAGAGCAATTAAGAATGGCTGCTAGTGGTTTCGCTGGGGAAACAGGACTTACCTTAGATGACTTAGGATTTATTTCGGATAATCCATCAAGTGCTGAAGCAATTAAAGCAAGTCATGAAACTTTAAGAGTAATGGCTGAAAAAGCACAAAGAGGATTCGGGAGTGGATTCTTAAATGTAGGATATTTATCAGTTTGTCTTAGAGATGAATTAGAGTATAGACGTGAAGCATTTACTCACTTAGAAATGAAATGGGAACCAATCTTTAGACCTGACGCTTCAACCATTTCTTTAATCGGTGATGGAGCAATAAAAATTAATCAAGCAGTTCCAGATTACTTTAATGGAGAAACTTTAAGAGAATTGACTGGTATAAAAAGGATAAGTTAATGGGGAAATTGTATATATTATGTGGACTTATAGGTTCAGGGAAAACAACTTTTGCTTTATCAAATTTTGATTATTTTACCGATTTAGATTATATGAATAAGTGGGCCAGAAAACAAGATCAAATTAATTGGACTAAAAAACTTTTAAAAAAGAATCTTAAAGTATGTCATATTACTACAGTTCCAAGTGAAGAAGAAATAGAAGAATTAAAAATATATAATCCTAAAATTATTTTAATTGATACATCTATAAATCAGTGCAAAAAGAATATCTTGATAAGAAACAGAGAAAGAGATATGCAAAATCTTCACTCGGTGTTTAATGCAAATTTAGAAATAGAAAAAAAGTTAATAGAATTTAGCAAAAAAATAAATAGTATAGAAAAAATAAAAGTTTTTAGGTGAAATTATGAAAGATATAACACCAGAATTAATTCAAAAAATAAAAAATGAATTTGACAAAAAAATAAAAGGTAGTAATAAAATAAAAGAATTAGAAGATATTCTAAAATCAGGAGAATCTAATTATATGATTGCAAATGATTATGCTATAGAAGTAGGATATATTCTTGCTACAATATTTAAGAATAATATTTCATCAGATATACTTCCAGATGGCAGAATGTACTATAATATTGCTGACAGATTATTAAATGATAGGCTAAAAGAAAATTACAATCTAATTTCAGATTATGCAGTTAAAACTCAAACAGCATTAAATAATCAAGCAAAATTAAACATTAATGGGATTAAACCTAAAATAAATCAATCAAGAATAGATGGAATAATTGAAAGGTTATCAAATGAAGATAATTTTGATAGTATATCTTGGATATTAGATGAACCAGTGAAAAATTTTAGCCAATCAATTGTAGATGATACAATAAAAATTAATGTAGAACATCATTATAAAATGGGATTGAAGCCAAAAATAATAAGGACAGAAGTTGGAAATTGTTGTGATTGGTGTAAAAGCGTAGTCGGTAAATATGATTATCCTAATGTTCCGAAAGATATTTATAGACGGCATAGATTTTGTAGGTGTACTGTTGATTATTATCCTGGATATGGGAAAAAGCAAAATGTTCATTCTAAAAAGTGGTATGATCCTGAAAAAAGATGATAAAATAGAAATAAGAAAAAGACATAATATTCAAATAAAAGATATAAATAGAAAAGATGATAGAGAACAATATAAAAAATATATGGATATATTGGGCGAAGATAGAATGCCTAAATCTTTATCAGCATTTCAGAATTTGAAATATGATAACCCAGTAGAGTATGAAAAATTAAAAGACCATGTATTTATTCAAAATAATTTTAATAAAGGTATATGGAAAGATGAAATTAATATAGACAAACAAAAAAGACATATACAATCTACTGCAGGAGAATATAAAAGTTATTTTTATGATGACGTAGATGTGGAAAAGTTATATAATGAATATAAAATGACTGGAAGATTTAGACAAATCAAAGGTGATATTAAAAATCATGAAATAGTTGATTTTAAGGAAACAATAAATTTAGGAATTGATATATATTCGGGTAATATTGCTAATGGAATGACAATTCACTATTCAAAAACTGGATCACATTTAATTCCAACTTATCATAGAGAGGAGTAAAAATGAAATTACTAAATTATAACAATAAATATGTTAAATTAATAGATGTAGATAATAATAAATTTATTGGTATGGCTTATTATATGGATGCAGAAACCAATGAATCGGAAGAAGATATATTAGATATAAAAACTAAAGATGGTATGTATTATGGCTTCTATGAGTCAGATATTAAAACGATAGAAATATTAAATTAAAGCACACTAACAATTAAAG